>JAJFIG010000255.1 GCA_021775195.1 Rhodospirillales bacterium
ATGGTGCCCCGGGTGATTGCCTCCATGGCGCTTTTGTCCTCGCCCGGCAGGTCCACGGCGGCGGTCCCCGGGGTCGGCGCCTCCGTCGGCACCATCAGGCGCGCCACCATGATCGCCGCCGGGGCACTGATCAGGGACGCCGTCAGGATGTGGCCCATGGCATCGGGGATCACGGCGGCGAGGAAGGTGGCGTAGAGCACCATCACCGTGCCGGCGACGGTCGCCATGCCGCAGGTCATGACCATGAACAACTCGCTCCGGGTCAACTGCTTGAGGTAGGGCCGCACCAGCAGCGGTGCCTCGACCATGCCGACGAAGACGTTGGCGGCGGCGCTCATCCCGACGGCGCCACCCACACCCAGCGCCCGCTGCAGTGCCCAGGCGAAGCCCCGCACCACTAGGGGCAGAACCCGCCAGTGGAAAAGCAGCGCCGAAAGCGCGCTGATCACCAGAATCAGGGGCAACGCCTGGAAGGCGAGGATGAAGCTGCTGCCCGGTCCGGTCTCGGCGAAGGGCGCCTCGCCGCCGCCAAGGTAGCCGAACACCATCGAGGTCCCCGCCCGGGTCGCCTCCTGCAATGCCAGCACCCCCCGGTTCAACAACAGGAACATCTGCTTGAAGAGCGGCACCTTGAGCAAGACGACAGCCAGCGCCAGTTGCAGGCCCAGGCCGGCACCAGCGACTTTCCACGGCACCCGGCGCCGGTCCTCGCTCATTAACCAGGCGACGGCGGTCAGGACCACGCATCCCAGTATGCTCTGCCAGACCATGATGTTTTTCCCCACTAGAACACCGACTATAAGTCAGGGTCCTTGTCCGTGCCTACCGCTTGTCCCTCCTTGACGCGGGGCGTTTCCGGCCCTATTTGCACAAGCGATGCACCAGCCGCTACCATTTGCCGCCATGACCGCTCGCCCCGTCATCATCGCCCCCGACCCGCGCCTCAAGGTGAAGTGCGCGCCGGTCGAGAGCGTCGACGCGGAGGTCCGCACCCTCATGGACGACATGCTGGAGAGCATGCACGCCGCCAAGGGCATCGGCCTGGCGGCGCCCCAGGTCGGCATCCATAAGCGCGTCATCGTCGTCGACATCCGCGGCGAGGACAAGAAGCCGAAACCCCTATGTCTCGCCAATCCGGAACTGGTATGGAAGTCTGACGACACGATCGTCCACGAGGAAGGCTGCCTGTCCCTGCCCGAGCATTACGCCGAGGTCACCCGGCCGGAGAAGGTCAAGGTCCGTTTCCTCGATTACGACGGCAACGAGCGCGAGATCGAGGCCGACGGCCTGCTCGGCACCTGCATCCAGCACGAGATGGATCACCTGGAGGGAATCCTTTTCGTCGATCATCTGTCGTCGCTCAAACGCAACATCATCCTGCGCAAGCTGACCAAGACCAAGCGGCTGAACAACGGAGATTCGGGCTAGCCGCCGTCTTGACGGCGGCGCGGCGTGCCGCCACTCTGCCCGGCCTGGACCCGGACCGTGACGGGAAGCACCGATGCCGAGCCTGCGCCTGATCTTCATGGGAAGCCCTGATCTTGCCGTGCCGCCCCTGGCCGCCCTGTTGGATGCCGGCCACGAGGTCGCCTGCGTCTATGCCCAGCCCCCCCGGCCGGCCGGCCGTGGCCACAGGGAGCACCCGGTTCCCGTCCACGCCTTCGCCCAGGAAAAGAGCCTCCCCGTACGCACACCGCGGAGCTTCAAGGACGAGGCCGAACACCGGAACTTCGCCGACATCGGTGCCGACGCCGCCGTTGTCGCCGCCTATGGCCTGATCCTGCCGGCTCCTGTTCTCCAGGCCCCACGGCTGGGGTGTTTCAACATCCATGCCTCGCTGCTGCCGCGCTGGCGCGGCGCCGCCCCCATCCAGCGCGCCATCCTTGCCGGCGACACCGAGACCGGAATCACCATCATGCACATGGACGAGGGCCTGGATACAGGGCCGACGGTCCTCGCCGGTCGGGTCCCCATCAGCCCCTCCACCACCACCGCGGACCTGCACGACGCCCTGGCGCAACTGGGTGCGCACCTCATCGTCGAGGCCCTGGACGGAATCGCCGGCGGAAGCCTGACCTCGGTCCCGCAGCCCACCCGGGGCATCACCTACGCCGCCAAGGTGGACCGTGACGAGGGCCGCCTCGACTGGTCGCGACCCGCCGCAGAACTGGAACGCACCATCCGCGCCCTCAGCCCCAGGGTCTGGTTCACCCACGGGAACGTGCGCATCCGCGTGTTGGCCGCCCGCGTCATCGACAACCAACCGCCGGCGGCACCGGGCACCGTCCTCCACGGCCCTCTCGCCATCGCCTGCGCCACCGGCGCCCTGGCCCTCGACCGCCTGCAGCGCGAAGGCCGTGCGCCCATGGAGGCGGATGCGTTCCGGCGCGGCTATCCGCTTCCCGCCGGCACCCAGCTGGATTGACCGCCAGTCTCAGCTTTCGGTCGCCGCCCCTGTCATTTCGGCCTCGATTTCCCGGATCTTCTCGATACCCAGTTTCATCTCCGAGAGGATGAATTCGGCGCGCTTGGCCATGCCGCCGGCGCGCCGGTGGGGGAACAGCTTGACCCAGGCATCCATCTTGACGCTGAGGGCGCAAAGGACACCACCGATGAACGTGTGCGAGCCGCGAATCAGGTTCTCCACTTTCTTGAAACGTTCAGTGGAAATGTCTTCCCACAAATCCTTGGTTTCCCGTTCGAAGGCATCGAAACGCTGGTTGATGATCATTTCCAGCTTGGCGATTGTCGCTTCCATCATGTCGCAGGTCTTCATCAGGTTGACGTTATCCTTGAACTGCAGGTTGCCCCTGAGGTCGTGAAGCGCGCCATTGAATCCATCGATGATCGGCGTAATCTGATCCAGGCACTGCCGGTAATAGGACAACGACAGATAGATATCGCCATAGTCCTCCAGAAACTTGGGCAGATCATCAATCCGGATGCCCAGCTTGTCGGCCATGGTCTGCAGTTTCGCTCTCGCCTTCTTGACATCCGGATGCTTGAATAGCTCAAGCACGTCGTCGAAGCTCTTGATCGAATCGTCGATGCCGCCGAAAATTTCCATGATCAGCGGGTGGGTGAACCCGGTCATATATTCGTTCAGTTCCTGGCGCTTGTTTTCCGAGAGCTTCAGGGCATCGACGTCATTGACCTCGATATCGTTCTGACGCAGCAGGATGCGCAGGCTGTAGACATCGTAACTGCTCAGTTCCGACAACTTTCGAATCAGGACGAGATCCGGATGCGGCGGCGTCTCCGGCCAATCGAATTCCATGGACAGGCCTTCGATGTCCAGTTGCCCGCTGCCCGTGTGCCGGCCCTCGAAAAACTCGACAACACTTTCCAGGCGGGCATTGCGGATCAGGCGGGCGTGTTTCAGACCCGTCGTCGCCAGGGGAAGGATGCAAAGCGGCAGGGTGTGCAGGGAATCCCTGTCCACGTCCTGCAGTTGGTCAAACACGTCCTCAGCCATGACGACTTTCGTCCACGATCGGCCGGGCCCGGGTTTCCATTATCGGAGGATCACCCAAACCCCGGTCCCAAGTGGTGCAAATCAGACATAGGGTGCCCATTGGACGTCCTTCCACGTCCACCCGGTCAGGCGCGGGG
>JAJFIG010000256.1 GCA_021775195.1 Rhodospirillales bacterium
CGACCAGCCTTCGAACTTGGACGGCACCTTGTCCCACCATGTGCTCGTGTCGCCCGGCCCACCGGGAATCGGCACCATGTCATTGAGCCGGAAGGAGATCAGCACCGCCTTCTTGAGCCACTGATTGACGGTCCAGACGCCGTCTGCTTTTTCGGCAACCCGGGCTTCGCCGTTGTCCAACAGGTTCAGAGCCGCGTCGACGGCATCACGGACATCACCCGAGGTAGTCGGGTCGATGGTGTCACGGTCCTCCCAGGCGGCATCGATGACGTTTTGCAATTGGCTCGTGTTCATGGTCCTCCGGATCGCTGTTCGAAGGTAAAGAAAATCGGCCTGCGACCATGATTGAGGAGCGTGGCCCTGTCAACAACGGCTGACGGGGTGGGCGGTTCCCTGCACCTCAGCCGGGTAAGTCCGCAAGGGCTTGAAGCCAATCCGCCAGATCATCGATTACGTGATGCACGTGCGCCGCATCCGCACCCTCCTGGCCGACCGTGGACTGCGTGCGCACCCAAACGGTCGTCATGCCCAGCGCCGCCGCCGGCGCCAGGTTCCGGGCGATGTCCTCGACCATCACCGTTTTGTGCGGATCCAGGCTGTAGCGCTCGACCAAGGCATCGTAGACGGCCGGATCGGGCTTCGGCAGATAGTCCGCGTCCTTGATATCGAAGACCGCGTCGAAGTGATGGCCGACCCCCAGCCGGTCCATGACCCGGTCGGCGTGATCGGTGGACGCGTTGGTGAAGATGATCTTTCGCCCGCTCAGCCTGTCCAGCGCCGCATCCAGGGCAGGGCTCGGAGACACCGGGCTCAGGTCTATGGCGTGGACAAAATCCAGAAACTCCTTCGGGTCGAGCCCGTGGCGGCTCATCAACCCGCGCAGTGTCGTTCCGTACTCCCGGAAATAGGTTTTCTGCACCCGGTAGGCTTCGTCCAGATCGAGTGCTAGGTAGTCGGCAATGAACTCCCGCATACGCACGTCGATCTGCGCGAAAAGGTTGGTTTCCGCCGGATAAAGCGTGTTGTCCAGGTCGAACACCCAAGTCTCGATGTCGTGGGCGATTTCCGCACAAGGCAGCGCCACGGCCTCGGATGAAGTCGGTTCTCCACTTTCAACCATGATCTCATTAGGGGGCCCGCTCCGCAGTCCTGGCAAGTCAAATATGCGCCTGGTACGGTGGAAATACGTTACAGGCATCTCCCCTCAGCGCCACGGGCAGCCGTGGATTTCATCAACTTTTATTAAGAAAATCGCAAGCGAATGACCTTACGCTTGTCCACTAGTCGAGAAAAAATTTCGGAATATTATTGGATTTCGCAGCCCGCCGCGAAGATTTGCAACACCCGTGAACGATGCAAGAGAATCATCGCCGGCGACCCGGCCGGCTGAGGAAGTAAGGGCGGAGCGAGATCGATTCGTCGCCCTCGCGTTCTGCTGGGCCGACGTTCTTCTCGAACTCGACCCCAGCGAGACGGTGATATTCGCCGCCGGCGCCACCCGCCCCCTGCTCGGCCACCAGCCGGGTGACCTCATCGGGAGACCGTTCCATGAGTTGGTCGCCCCCGAGGACCGCTCCCTCGTCCGCGGTCTACTGGGAATCGCGGGCAAAAAAGGGCGCATCGAGAACGTCTCGGTCCGACTTCAAAGCGTCACTGGCGCGACTGCCCCGCTACCCTTCGCCGGCTACCGCCTCGATGATCTCGGCAAACACTTTTTCCTGGCTTTCCGCGTCGGCTCGGCGACACCGAGGAAGGGAACGTCGGGTCGCTTGACCCGCGACACCGGCAGCGGGCTGTTCGACACCCAGTCCTTTACGGAGATCGCCAACCAAGCCCTAGCATCCGCCAGGGAGGGCGAAGCCTCGACACGGATGACGTTGATCGCGTTGGCCGATTACGAGAACCTTCGCCAGCGGCTTAACACGGAATCCGAACAGGATTTCCTGAACACGGTCGGGGCCTGCCTGCGCGCCAACTCGCTTGACGGGGACGCCGCCGCGCGCATCGCCGATGACCGATCCGGACTGCTCCACGGTACCGAACTCGACATCACCGACCTCGAAGACCAGGTCGCCGAGATTTCCCGCGACATCGACCCCGCCGGGAAAGGCACCACTGTCGAATCCGCAACGGTCCATCACGACGACGGCGCCAACGACGAGGACGTCGCCCATGGCCTCATTTACGCCATCAACCGCTTTCGCAACGCCCGAGGCAGCGATTTCACCATCAAGAGCTTGTCGACCAGCATGTCGTCCCTGGTCACCGAGGCGGTAAAGTCGGTCACCGACTTCAAGCAGGTGGTTGCCACCGCCAATTTCGACATCGCCTTCCAGCCCATCATCAACGCGGTGACCGGCGAGATCCATCACTACGAGGCCCTGGCCCGTTTCGGTAATCATGGTCCCGAACAATCGCCCTATGAATACATCACTTTTGCCGAGGAAACCGGGCTGATCCAGGAATTCGACCTTGCCATGGTCGGCAAGGTGACCGAGTGGTTGTCAAAGGCGCCCCGGGACCGCGACTATTCGGTGGCGGTGAATGTGTCTGGACATTCGGTGGCTTCGTCGTCCTATGTCGCTGGTCTTCACACCCTGTTGCGGGAAAACATCTGGACCCGCGGCCGCCTGATGTTCGAAATCACCGAATCCGCACGCATGGATGATCTTGTGATTGCCAACAGGTTTATCCATGGTTTGCGCAGCGAGGGCTACAAGGTCTGCCTGGATGATTTCGGCGCCGGAGCGGCGAACTTCCAATATCTCAGCACCCTGGAAGTGGACGTTGTCAAGTTGGACGGTCTGGCCGTGCGTAACGCCGAGTCGGCACCCAAGGGAAAGGCCTTCCTGCGTGCCCTGACGACCCTGTGCAGGGACCTCGGTGTCGAGACCATCGCCGAGATGGTGGACAACACAAAGAGCCTGGAATTTATCCGGGAATGTGGCGTCAACTATGTCCAGGGTTACCTTTTCGGCTTGCCGGCAACCGACGTGGGTACCTTCGATGAACAGATCAAACCCCGCCTTTTCCCCGGGCGGCGCAGAAAAAATTGAACCTGTGATGCATTTGTCGTTTCCGGCACCCCCACCCCACCATGTAAGGTATGGCAAACAACGACCTTCCGATGAAAGAATCACTCCGCTGCAAACATTTAAGTATATGGCAACGCTTGGGCAACTGCCTTCACGTGGAACTAGGGTTTCTTATCTACGCTGGTCTGGAAGAAATTGTGTGATTAGACCGCGGACACAATTTGGGGACGGCATCGCCAAACCCCATGCACATGTACTCAGACCCCAGGAGTAACCGGGGCACGATGGCAAAAAGAGAGCAATCCGTGACTGCCGGTGAGGGCCGGACGGCTGGTGCCAACGCGGCGACTCCGGTGCCCGATGACCCGAACTTGACTCTGGTCAACACCTATCCCGGAGCAGCACTGGTGGTTGGCACCGACGGGTCGGTGATTGCCACCAATTCCAACGGCGCTGGAATCGAGGCCCTATTGAATCATGCCGCGGTTCCCGAAATCGTCGCCCTGATCAAGAAGGCGGCTGACGACAGAACGGTGACCGCCAGCACCGTGCCCCTGGCCGGCGCCAAAGGGGATATTGTTCTGGAAGCGACTGTTGTGCCGGAAGTCGGCAACGGTCGGCACCTACTACTTGCCCGTGACCTGACCATGGAACGCAACCTTCGCACCACGTTGGTTGAATCGCGTCAGCGTTACAAAGACCTGGTCGAGATTTCCAGTGATTTTGCCTGGGAATTGGGCCCCGACGGCACCTTCGTCTTCGTATCGCCTCGTGGCGCGTTGGGTTTCGCCGCCACACAACTGGTCGGTTGCCGGCCGGACGAGTTCGTCCTCAATCCCGATGATTACAAGCCCCTGCCATTCCTCAGTGACCGGCGCCTCGAGGACGTCGAGATGTGGATGCGCCGGGCCGATGGGTCGACGGCCTGTGTCCTCGCCTCCTGCCAGCCGCTGACCGGCTCTGATGGGTCTTTGCTGGGAACCCGGGGTATCTGCCGCGACGTCACCGAGGAGCGCGAGCGCGAGGCGGCCCTGACCCGGGCTCGCCACCGTGAACAGTTGCTCAGCTATATCGTCGGCACGATCCGCGACGAGGTCGAGCCCCACAACATGCTGACGGCGGCGGCGACAGCGACGGCAAGGGTGTTGGCGGCGGCCGGGTGTCGGATTTTCCGCCAGGACGAAACCGGTGTCTTCAAGGTCGCCGCCGATACCGGCGATACGGACGGCATCGACGACATGGACAATCTTCTGGCCACTCTGCAGGGTGACAGCAAGCCGCTGCAGGCCGAGGTCGGCCCCTGGCAGGTGCTGCTGACCGCCACCCACTATCGCCAATCGGTCAATGGGGCCATTTGTATCTGGAAACAAACCGGCTTGGTCGACTGGGAGGATGATGACCGCATTCTGATGCGCGACGTCGCCAACCAACTCGGCATCGCCAACGAACAGATCACCAACCATGAACGGATTGTCAGGTTGTCGCGCACTGACGATCTGACCGGCCTGCTCAACCGCCGTGCGTTCTTCGACGAGGAACTCCCGCGGCGACTGAAACGATTGCGGCACAGCCGTGAGACCGGTGCATTTTTTTATATCGACCTGGACAATTTCAAATGGGTCAATGACGTCCACGGACACCAGCGCGGGGATGAAGCACTGTTGTTCCTGCGCGACATGCTGATCGAGCATTCCCGCCCCGGCGATGTTATTGTGCGCTTGGGCGGTGACGAGTTCGCCATGTGGCTGGACGGCATCGACCGCGACGTCGCCACCAAACGCGTCGAGACTTTGATTGCCTCGAGCACGGACCTGCGCCGATTTTCCGGGACCGAGGATCATCCCCTGGGGTTGTCCGTGGGTATCGCGATTTATGATCCCCACACCGACGCCAGTCCCGACGATCTGCTTGCCCGCGCCGACGCCGCGATGTATGACGCCAAGCGCGCCGGCAAGGGCGGCTTCAAGGTTGGGGAGGCTTCCGCCCTCCCGCCTGGTTCGCCTGTTGACGACACCGACCGTCCGGAGAAAGCGTCGTGATCTCGCTGGAAGAAAAAATACTCGGCGAGAACGGCGATACGGTCGCGCTCCCGTACGAGGAGACCAAGGAACTCGCCAGTCACTCCGATCCCAGGGTACGCCAAATCCTGGCGTCACGTGCCGACGTCCGGCCCGAGCTTTTGTATTTTCTCGCCGAGGATCCCGCGTCCGAGGTACGCCGCTGCGCCGCCTTGAACTCATCAACACCCTTACAGGCCGACCTCAAACTGGCCACCGATAACGACGAGGACGTACGCGCCGCCGTCGCTGAGAAGGTCGCCCATATTGCGCCCAGCCTAGCCGGTGATGAACACGAGCGGACGCGCCAAACCGTTTACGAAGCGTTGATGATCTTGACCAACGATCAGATCACCCGCATCCGCCAGATCCTTTCGGAATCCCTTAAGGACGTAGTCAACGCGCCCCACGGCGTGGTCCGCCGCCTCGCCGGCGACGAAGAGACCGTGGTCGCCGCGCCTGTTCTGGAATTCTCGCCTGTCCTTACCGACGAGGATCTGTTGGAAATTATTGAGGCGGGTCCCGCGGCAGGTGGATTGGGCGCCATATCGCGGCGCTCCGAAGTCAGCGAATCTATCGCCGATGCGGTCGCCGGGAGCAAGGACGTCGAAGCCGTCGCCGATCTGCTTTCCAATGCCAGTGCCCAAATTCGCGAGGAAACCCTTGATCGATTGATCGACCGCGCCCCGAGTGTTGAGCTGTGGCATGCGCCGCTGGCCGAACGCCCCCATTTGGCACCCAGGGCAGCCACCCGTCTTGCGCGCTTTCTCGCCGACAACCTGCTCGAGGTTTTGCAGCAGCGGACCGACCTTGACACCAAGACCCTGGACAGCGTCAAGGCCGTCGTCCGCCGCCGTATCGACAAGGAGGCCATTAGTGCAGAATCCACGCGGCCGGTAGGCACACAACCGCCGGCGCCGCCGGATTTCATGAAGCTGACCCTGCCCATCAACATGGTCCGCGGACTACTCGATGCCGGCAAGCTTGACGGCAGTGTCATTCTCAAGGCCCTGCATTCCCACGACTACGCCTTCGTCCTCGCGGCCCTTGCCGCCCTCGGCGAATTTCCGCCTTCCATCGTCCAGAGAGTTTTTGCCAAAAAAAGCGCCAAAGGCATCGTCGCCGTCGCTTGGAAGGCTGGCCTCACAGCCGAGAATGCCGTGACCTTTCAACAGGTGTTGGCGCGCATTGGACCGGCGAAACAGCTCTGTGCCACCGAGGATGGTCGGTTCCCACTGAGCGAAAAACAAATGACAAAACAGTTGGAGAAGTACGGCAACAACCATTGAGGACGGGACCTTAGTCAGTCTGCGCCGACTGTTCCGAAGGTCCATTGGTCAACTGCCAGGGAACGAAGCTCTTGCCAGTACTCGGTATGCTGAAACGCCTTTTTGGCGGATCGTCCGAAAAACGTTTGCTCGACTACGAGAGGGCCAAGGCAGTCGCCCGCGACGAGGACTCGTCGGTGCGCCGTCGCTTGGCTTCCCGGACCAATGTGCAGCCGGAAATCCTCTATTACCTCGCCGACGACCTGGTTCCCGAGGTCCGCCGCGAGATCGCCGTCAACGAGGCAGCACCTCGCCAGGTGGATATCAAGCTTGCCGGCGACGCCGACGAGGAAGTGCGTTGCGGTCTCGCCGGCAAGATAGCCAGGTTGGCACCCGGTCTCACTGCCGCCGAACAGGACAAAGTCCGCCAGTTGACCTACGAGACCCTCGAAATCCTGGCTCGCGACCAGGCCACCCGTGTCCGCCAGGTTCTGGCCGAAACCCTGAAGGACGTTGCCGATGCGCCACCCGAAGTCATCGGCCGTCTTGCCCGCGACACGGAAATCGTCGTTGCTGGGCCGGTGTTGGAATTTTCGCCTGTTCTCAGCGACGAGGACCTCCTTGAGATCATTGCCGCCAGCCCCATCGCCGGAGCCCTCGACGCCATTTCCCGTCGCGCCCGGATCGGCGAGCAGGTTTCCGACGCCATCGTCGGTACCGACGACGTCGACTCCATTGCCGTTCTGCTCGCCAACCCCAGCGCCCAGATTCGAGAGGAGACCCTGGACTACGTTGTCGACCGGGCCATCGACGTCGAATCCTGGCACGTCCCCCTGGTCAAACGCCCCCGACTCTCCCCCCGAGTGGCTGGCAAACTGGCCCGTTTCGTCGCCAACCATCTGGTCGATATCCTAACCCAGCGCCAAGACCTGGACCCGGAGACCGCGGCGGCGGTAAACGCCGAGGTGCGCAAGCGTCTCGACAACGGACATGTCGGCGACGGCGGCGGAGACGATGGTACCCGGGACTGGGAGGGCCTTCAGACCGAGAGCCCGCTGGAGACCGCCAAGCGTCTGCAAGGGAGCAGTGAATTGACGGCCGAGACCATTGCCGATGCCCTGGGTTCCGGAGACAACGAATTTGTGATGGCAGCGTTGGCCGTGCTTGCCGGCATGCGCATCGAGATCGTCCAGAAGACGGTTTCCAATCGGAGCATAAAGGGTATCGTTTCCATCGCCTGGAAGGCCGGCCTTCCCGCCCGGTTTTCCGAGACCCTGCAGTTGAAGCTGATCCACGTTGCCCCCAAGGGCGTGCTACGGGCCACTGACGGGGACGACTACCCCCTGAGCAACGAAGACCTTACTTGGCAGATCGAATTCCTGAATGATCTCTAGCAGGCTGCTGATAGGCGGCTGCCGGGAAAGGATTGGCTGGCGCAAACTCCGGGCGCCCGCGCGAGCCGGGCTCCGATGTTCAGTCGGGCTTGATCATGGTCCCGGCGCCGTGGTCGGTCAGCAGTTCCAGCAGCACGGCGTGGGGTACCCGGCCGTCGATGATGACAGCGCTTCCGACCCCCTGCTCGACGGCCGCCAGGCAAGTCTCGACCTTGGGAATCATGCCGCCATGGATGATCCCGTCGGCGATCAGCGCCCGAGCCCCGTCGACAGTCATTTCCGGGATCAGCCTGCCATCACCATCGAGCACCCCTTCGACGTCGGTCAGCATCAGCAGTCGGCGCGCGGTGACCGCCGCCGCCAGGGCGCCCGCCGCCGTATCGGCGTTGATGTTCAGGGTTTCGCCGTCGACACCGGCACCGATGGGGGCGATGACCGGTGTGATGTCCGACTTTGCCAGGTAATTGAGGATATGGGGATTCACTTCTCTGGGCTCGCCCACCAGGCCCAGGTCGAGGACCTTCTCGATGGCCGACTCCGGATCCCGCGTCGTCCGCCGCAGCTTTTCGGCGCGGATCAGGTTGCCGTCCTTGCCCGATAGGCCGACGGCGACGCCTCCGGCCTCGTTGATGGCCGAGACGATCTGCTTGTTGATGGTGCCCGAAAGCACCATTTCGACGACGTCCACGGTTTCCCGGTCGGTGACCCGGAGGCCATCGACAAAGCGGCTCTGTATCTTCAGCCGCTCCAGCATGGAGCCGATCTGCGGGCCGCCGCCGTGTACCACCACCGGGTACATCC
>JAJFIG010000257.1 GCA_021775195.1 Rhodospirillales bacterium
TGCTCTTGCCGTAGCGCGACGAGATGAAATCGGCGATGGAGGTGATGCGGTTGGCCCGCGTGATGCGGATGATCTTGCGCAAGACGAACCACCAGAGGGCAAAAGTCAGGGTCGGCCCCAGGTAGATGGGAAGGAAGTCGATGCCGCTGGATGCCGCCCGGCCGACGCTGCCGTAATAGGTCCAGGACGTACAATAGACGCCGATGGAGAGGGCGTAGATGTAAGGATTGTTGGCGAGGCTGCGGCCTTCGTCGGCGCGCTTGTCTCCGTAATAGGCGATGGCGAACAACAGGCACAGGTACGCGAACGAGACGACGACGATGATCCATCCCTGCAGCACGGTCAGGTTTCCTCCGCCCTTTCGCTATCTGCAGTCAGGGACGGACGCGGCTGGGCGTGCAGGTCGCCGACCGTCTCGGCGCCATAGGACTGGATGGCCAGGAAGGCGATAAAGGCGCTCCAACTGACGAACAGGTAGACGTAAAGAACCGGAATGCCGAGAAGGAACCCGTCGACGCTGAACAACGACAGGATGGGCGGGTTGAACAGGAGGAGTCCAAACAGGAACAGGGCCAGCGACCGCTCGCCGATATTTTCGCGTGTGATCACAGCAGGCACCGCCGCCAGGCCAGGGCCAGAGGACGTCGGTGCTCCCGCCACCAGCCCATGTCAGGTCTCCTCGACGCCTAGCAACTGCTTGACCCGCTCGACGACGACCCGGTTGGAAAAGGGCTTGGTGATGTAATCGTCGGCGCCCACGGCCAGCCCCTTTTCACGCTCCAATTCGCGGCCCTTGGCGGTCAGCATGACGATCTTGATGTGCTGCCAATCGGGATTCTGGCGAATGGCGCTGCAGATGTCGTAGCCGTCGCGCTTGGGCATCATGACATCGAGCAGAACCAGGTCGGGAACGCTATCGGCAATGGCACTGAGCGCCGCCTCGCCGTCGTTGGCGACCTTCACGTCGAATCCGGCCTGCTTCATGAGAAATTCGAGCGAAAGAACGATGTTCGTCTCGTCATCCGCCACCAATACCGAAAAACTCATGCCCGTACTTCCCTGCTCTGGACCAATCGCCCGGCGCGGGCGATGTCCCCTTACAGTGTAGTCCGGGATGGGGCGCCGTGCCACGGATTCCGCAGAGCGGCGGCGGCGGGAGGCAGAAAGCGGGCAAAAAAACGGCGGCACAAGTGCCGCCGGGTAGAGGCTTTTGCGATCGGGTCCGATCCACCCGATCTATCTTCATTGAATCACCCGGCAAGCGGGCAATCCCAACGAAATCGTTAGCTGGTCGCGATGCCGACAACCATCAGAATGGCGAAGGCGCCTACCAACCAAATCCAGGTGTGCTTTTTAAGGACGGTCATGTTTCAAACTCCCAATCCGCTGGCCGCCTGAGCGACCGTTTCAAAACCTTTTGGCGGGACGGCGATCACCGGATGACCTCCGCCTATGCCATATGAAAATTATTTACTGGATTTGGGATATTTTCAATAACCTATTGCAAAAAAAAGAAGAAATTTGTAAAAAATTTTCTTCTCCGATTTGTAAATACGTAAATTGTGTAAATTTATGATAATTTCCCGGGTCACGTGACGGTGCCCCCACGTTTCAACCATTTCCCGCGCCGGGTCAGCCACGGCGGCGTAGAGAGCGCTTTCCCTCTCCCGCCAACAGACCGCCGACGACATCAAGGAAGGCCTGCACCATCCGGGAACCCCGCCGTTCGGCCAGGCACACCACGTGGGCGACGGTGTGGACGTCGGCGTTGGAAATGCGCAACGTGTGCAGATTGGAATGGGGGACGAATTCGATGTCGGAAACGACGCCGATGCCTATGCCACGCTCGACGGCGGCCCAGACGGCTTCGCGGCTGCCGATCTCCATCACCGGATTGACGGTGACGCCGGCGTTGCCGAGGGCGGTTTCGAGGGCGCGGCGGGTGGTCGAGCCGGGCTCACGCACGATCAACGGCTGATCCGCCAGCTCCTCGATGCGGACGGAGCGCCGCCCGGCCCAGGGATGATCCCTGTTGACGAAGGCGAGCACAGGGTGGCGGCTATAGGGAACGGTGTACAGGCGGGGGTCATGGGCGGTGTGGGCGAGGACGGCGACGTCGACCTCAAAGGCGAGAAGCTTGTTCAACACGTCCTGGGAGTTGCCGACCGTCACCGAGAGCCCGAGGCCCGGATAACGCGCCGTGAAGGCGGCGAGCATTTCGGTGACGTGATAGGGGCCGACGGCGCCGACCTTGAGATGACCGATATGAAATCCGCCGGAAGCGTTGAGCATTTCCTCGACCTCGGCCTCAAGACTCATGATGCGGGTGGTCAGGGCATGGAGGATGCGGCCTGTGTCGGTAAGCTCGACACGGCGGCCGCGGCGGTGGAAGAGCTCGACGCCGAAGTGTTCCTCCAGCGCCCGGACTTGGCTGGTTATGGTCGGCTGGCCGACTCCAAGGACCCGCGAGGCGGCGGTAAATCCACCCTCCGCGGCGACCGCGTGGAAAGAACGCAACTGAGTGTGGTTCATTGAATTTTCCAATAGAATGGATATTTTTTTCCGATTTGTTCAATAGTAACTTCTGTGGGATGATGTTTCAATCCGTCCGGACCGGGGTCCGGGCAAGGGGAAAGCCCGTGTGGACGTTCAACAATACTGTCAGTATCCGTTTCGGTGCCGCCTCCCTGGACGGTATAGGTGACCTGATCGGCGGCCGGGCCTACGGTCTGGTCACCTACGACGAGCCTTCCTTCGCCGCGATGGCGGACCGGGTCAGACATCTGGCCGGCCCGCCGTCGGTGACCGTCAACACCATCACCCCCAATCCGGACTTCGACGCTCTGTCGGAGGCCTGCGCGCTTTATGGCCAGGCCCCGACTCCTCCCGGCGTCATCGTCGCGATGGGGGGCGGTTCGGTCATCGATGCGGCGAAGGTGCTCGCCGCCGCTAGCGGCGACTTCGCCCGCGTGCAGCATTTTCTCGAGACCCGGCAGGGCGCCGCAGCGCTGGCCACGATCCCCGTCATCGCCGTGCCGACGACAGCGGGAACCGGCAGCGAGGTGACCAACTTCGCCACCGTCTGGGACACGAAGGCGAGCAAGAAGTACTCGTTGCTGCGGCCCGAGGGGTATCCGGAGCACGCCCTTGTCGACCCCGAGTTGACCGTGGGGATGCCCAGGTCCCTGACCATCTCGACGGCACTGGACGCCCTGTCCCATGCCATCGAGGGCATCTGGAACGTCAACGCCAACCCGTTCTCGGCGACCATCGCGATACGCGCCGCCCGCGAGATCATGGCGGTCCTGCCGGTGGTGGTCGACGAGCCGGAAAACCTGGACCTGCGGACCCGGATGGCCGAGGCGGCTCTGTTCGCCGGACTGGCCTTTTCCAACACCAAGTCGGCGCTGGCGCATTCGCTCTCCTACCCGATCACGCTCCGCCACGGCGTACCCCACGGCATCGCGTGCTCGTTCAGCCTGCCGATGATCCTGAGGAGCGTCATCGGCCGGGACCGAGCGTGCGATGAACGGCTGCACGCCATCTTCGGGCCCGACCTGGACGCCGGCGCGGATCGGCTGGCGGATTTTCTCACCGGACTCGGGGTCTCGGTCGAGCCGGCGGACTACGGCATCGGCGCGGCCGAATTCGAGGTCCTGATCGATGACGCCTTCATGGGTGAACGGGGCACCAATTTCATCGGCAAACGGGACTGGCTGGCGTCGGCGGGGCACTGAAAACTCTCAACCGACCCTGCGTAATTTGTTGTTTTATAACGATAAAAAA
>JAJFIG010000258.1 GCA_021775195.1 Rhodospirillales bacterium
GTGCAGCATGCCGAGGGGGGTCTCCATCATGCACCAGATGGAAAGACTGTCGGAGGCGCCGGCCGCCTCCATGATCGATTCGACCTGATGCACGGTACTGGCGCTTTCGACCTTGGGCAGAAGAACGGCATCGACGCCCCATGTCGACACGGTGACGATGTCATCGTAGCCCCAGTTCGTGTAGATGCCGTTGACGCGGACGATGAGCTCCCTCTGGCCATAGCCGCCGGCCGCGACCGCGGCGCGGATCTGATCCCTGGCGAGCTCCTTGGAATCGGGGGCGACAGCGTCCTCGAGATCCAGAATGAGGCCATCAGCCGGCAGGGTCCGGCCCTTTTCCAGCGCCCGGGCGTTGGACCCGGGCATGTAGAGGACGCTGCGCCGCGGCCTAATGGAATGCAACATACGGTCTCTCCGTCGTTTGGTGTTCTTCGCAGGTGCGAGAACCTACAATCGGAAGCCGGTCTGTGGCAAGGTCGGGGCTAGAGCACGATCCGGTTAAATGGAAACAATTTGATGGCGGCAAATCGGTTTTCCGGGCAGGCGCGGCGCGAAGCGCGATGCAGCGTATCGGGCGAGGGCCGCAACGCACCCGGGGAACCGATTTGCCCCACCGAAGGCCGGGTGCTTTTGTGCCGGTCAAATGGTTCCATTTAACCGGATCGTGCTCTAACGTAAACACTGTCGAAGCGAGACGGCATTTGTCCATCCTCTCGATCCAATCGTCCGTCGCCTACGGCCATGTCGGCAATGGCGCCGCCGTGTTCCCCTTGCAGTGCCTGGGATTCGAGGTATGGCCGGTGAACACGGTGCAGTTCAGCAATCATCCCGGCTATGAAACACGGCGGGGCCGCATCGCCGAGCCGGGCGAGGTCGCGGCGGTCATCGAGGGGATCGGCGCCCTTGGCGCCTTCGACCGGTGCCGGGCGGTGCTGAGCGGATATCTCGGCACCGCGGAAACCGCCTCGGTGGTGGCGGAGGCGGTGACGGCGGTCAAGGCGGCGAATCCGAAGACCCTTTATTGCTGCGACCCGACCATGGGTGATGGAGACAAGGGCCTCTACGTGCCCGAAACCCTGGCCGCCCAATTCCGCGATATCCTGGTGGGCCGCGCCGACATCCTCGTCCCCAACGCCTTCGAGCTCGAATACCTGACGGGACGGACGGTCACGGACAATGCCGGGGCGCTCGCCGCCGCCGACGAAATCCTGGCGCGGGGGCCGGAAATGGTGGTTGCGACCTCCCTGCCCGGCGAGGCCGGCGGCGCCTTTGGAATCGGCACCCTCGCGGCCTCGGTCACCGAGGCCTGGACGGTCACGACGCCCCGCCTGCCCCTGGCCGCCAAGGGGTCCGGAGACGTCCTCGCCGCCCTGTTCCTGGGCCGCTATCTGCTGACGGGGGACATGGGCGCCGCCCTGGCGGACGCGGTCTCGTCCCTTTTCGCCGTTATCGAGGCGACGGTCGCGGCGGATTCACGTGAGCTGCTGCTGGTGCACTGCCGGGAAGCCCTCGGCGCACCGCCGAAGGCCTTCAAGGCTGAAAAGATCCGCTGAGGACTAGGCGGCCTTCCGCATGTAGGAGCGGATAAGCTCCTCGGCGATCTGCACCGTGTTGAGGGCCGCGCCCTTGCGCAGGTTGTCGGCCACCACCCACATGTTGAGCCCATACTCGACGCTCGGGTCCTTGCGGATGCGGCTGACGAACACCGGATCCTCGCCCGGGCACTCGGCGGGTGTGACATAGCCCTCGTCGACCTGATGGTCGACGACGCTGACGCCGGGTGCCGCCCTGAGGGCGGCGCGCGCCTCCTCGACGCTAATCGGATCGGCGAATTCCATGTTGACCGCCTCGGCATGGCCGATGAACGTCGGTACCCGCACGCAGGTAGCGCTGAGCTTGATGTCGGCACCCATGATCTTGCGGGTCTCCACAATCATCTTCCACTCCTCCTTGGTCGAACCGTCGTCCATGAAGGTGTCGATATGGGGAATGCAGTTGAAGGCGATCTGCTTGGTGAAAATGTTCTTGTGCCGATGCACGGACTCGTTGACGAAGATGCCGCGGGTCTGGTTGAACAGTTCGTCCATGGCATCCTTGCCGGCGCCCGAGGTGGACTGATAGGTGTCCACGACCACCCGCTCGATGGTCGCAAGATCATGCAGGGGCTTGAGCGCCACCACCATCTGGATGGTCGAGCAATTGGGATTGGCGATGATATTGCGCTTGGTGTAGCCGGCGATGGCCTGGGGATTCACCTCCGGCACCACCAGGGGCACATCCGGGTCCATGCGGAACTTGGACGTGTTGTCGACGACCACGGCGCCGGCGGCCGCGGCGCGCGGGCTGTGCTCGGCGGAGACCTTCGCTCCTGGCGAAGACAAAACGATATCGGTGCCGGCAAAATCGTAGCTGGCGAGATCCTGGACCTTGAGTACCTTATCCTCGCCAAAGGAAACTTCCTTGCCGGCCGATCTCTCGGAGGCCAGCGCGACGACCTCGTCGGCGGGGAACGCGCGTTCCGCCAACGTTGTCAGCAATTCCCGTCCGACGTTGCCGGTGGCACCGACAACTGCAACCTTGTAGCCCATATCCGTCACTCCGTTTATGGGGTCATGCCCTATTGTTCAATGACTTACGCCTCTTGGCGCCGCTTTTCAAGGCCCTGGCGCCTCCGTTAGCGGGCGAGCTTGTCCAGTTCGCCGGTAACCGCCTCGCCCATGACCGCCGTCGATACCTTGGCCTTGCCGTCCTGCATGATGTCGGCGGTGCGAAGGCCGCCGTCGAGGACGTTGCACACGGCGCTGTCGATCAGGTCCGCCTCGTCCGCCATGTCGAAGGAATAGCGCAGGCACATGGAATAGCTGAGCAGCATGGCCAGCGGATTGGCGAGGCCCTCGCCGGCGATGTCGGGGGCACTGCCGTGGACCGGCTCGTAGAGGGCGCGACGGCGCCCGGTGTTGTCGGTCGCGCCGAGCGAGGCCGAGGGCAGCATGCCCAACGATCCCGTGAGCATGGCGGCGCAATCGCTGAGCATGTCGCCGAACAGATTGTCGGTGACGATGACGTCGAACTGTTTGGGGTCGCGGACCAGCTGCATGGCGCAGTTGTCGGCGTACATGTGGCTCAGCTCGACGTCCGCGTAGTCCTCGTCGTGAACCCGTTGCACTTCCTCGCGCCAGAGGAAGCCGCTTTCCATGACGTTGGCCTTTTCCACCGATACCACACGGCCTGAACGCTTGCGGGCAAGGTCGAAGGCGACGCGGGCGACACGGACGATTTCCGGCGTCGTATAGACCTGGGTGTTGATGCCGCGGCGGGTGCCGTCGGGCAGGTCCTCGATACCGCGGGGTTCGCCGAAATAGACGCCGCCGGTGAGCTCGCGGACGATCATCATGTCGAGGCCCTTGACGACGTCGGTCTTCAGGGTCGAAGCCTCGGCCATGGCGTCGAAGACAAGCGCCGGGCGCAGGTTG
>JAJFIG010000259.1 GCA_021775195.1 Rhodospirillales bacterium
GAGCCTCAAGGCCGCGCCCGAGGCCCCCGCCTGGTACCATCCCGGGCGCTCGGGCGTTCTGCGCCTGGGACCGAAGATGCTGCTCGCCGCCTTTGGCGAAATCCACCCCGGGGTGCTGGGCAGAATGGACGTCAAGGGGCCCATCGCCGGGTTCGAGATATTCCTCGGCAACCTGCCTCCGCTCAAGGGTCGCAAGAGTGCCGCCCGCCCGCATCTCCGCCTTTCATCCTTCCAGCCGGTGGAGCGCGATTTCGCCTTCGTCCTCGACCGGGACGTGCCCGCCGACGCCGTGCTTGGCGCCGCCCGCGCCGCCGACAAGACCCTGATCGCCGACGTCCGCGTTTTCGACCTGTTCGTCGGCGGCAACCTGGGCGAGGGCAAGAAATCCCTGGCCATCAACGTGATCCTGCAGCCCATGGACCGGACCCTCACCGACCCCGAGATCGAGGCCGTCGCCGCCAAGGTTGTGGCCAGCGTCGAAAAGGCCACCGGCGGGACCCTGAGGGCCTGACCCGCGGTCCAATTTGGAGGAAGGCTTGTGCAGCCGCTGGACTCGTTCCCCCTCGACGCCCGCCGCCGGATCAAGGGCGTGTTCGCCGACATCGACGACACCCTGACCACCGACGGCTGCTTGACGTCGGAGGCCTATGTCGCCATGGAGCGGCTGCACGACGCCGGCTTCCTGTTCGTACCCATCACCGGACGGCCCGCCGGGTGGTGCGACCATCTGGCCCGCATGTGGCCGGTGGACGCCGTCGTCGGTGAAAACGGTGCCTTCTATTTCCGCTACGACCGCGAGGCCCGCAAGCTGACCCGGCGCTTCCTCGCCGACGCCGACGAGCGCGCCACCAGCCGGCGCCGTCTTCTCGAAGTGGGGGCGGATATCCTCGACAAGGTGCCGGGCTCAGCATTTTCCGCCGATCAGCCCTACCGCGAGGCCGATCTGGCTATCGATTTTCGCGAGGATGTGGCGCCATTGTCGCCCGAAGCGGTGGACCGGATCGTCGAATTGTTCGAGGCCGCCGGCGCCACCGCCAAGGTCAGCTCCATCCATGTCAACGCCTGGTTCGGCGCCTATGACAAGCTGACCATGACCCGGACCATGCTCGCCGAATGTTTCGGAATCGATCTCGACGCGGAAAAGGAGGCGTTTGTTTTCATCGGCGACTCGCCCAACGACGCACCCATGTTCGACTACTTTCCCAATGCCGTCGGCGTCGCCAACGTCAGGGACCTTGCCGACCGTCTCAGCGCCACTCCGGCCTATGTGACCAGCCGCCCGGCCGGTGCCGGGTTCGCCGAACTGGCGGCTGTTTTGTTGGGTGCACACACGCAAGAGTGAGCACCATGTCATTGATTTCACCGCCGATAAGTGTCACAAAAGTGCAATAAATTGGCAAATGGGCCTCGATTCGGGTTTCTCGGAAAATTCGTTTCGGGGTCTGGGCAGGTCACCGCGGATCGGCCGTGGTGGCGAAGCTTGAAAATGTTATCAGGGAGGAAGTAATGGGAGTTTCTTGGATTGTGCGCCGATCGTTTGTTTTCGGCGCGGCCAGTGCCGGCGCGCTGGCCTTTGTGCTTGGGGCCATGGGCCCGGCCGACGCCGCGTGCAAGAACCGCGGTGACCTGGATACCCGCTATTGCGACGACAACGGCGACCTTGTCGCCGATACGCCGAGCGATGCCAGCAAACAGCTCGATCCGGACACGCTGATCTTTTCCTACACCCCGGTCGAGGACCCCTCGGTTTATGAGAACGTCTTCACCGAATTCATGGATTACCTGGCGAAGAAGACCGGCAAGAAGGTCAAATGGTACGGCGCCGATTCATATGCCGCCCAGGTCGAAGCCATGCGCTCCGGGCGCCTGCATGTGGCCGGCATTTCCACTGGTCCGACGGTGTTCGGCGTCAATCTCGCCGGTTACGTACCCATCGCCATCATGGGCAAGGCGGACGGCCGGTTCGGTTACAAGCTGCAGCTCATCACCCACAAGACCACGGACATCAAGAAGGTCTCGGATCTCAAGGGCCGCAAGGTCGCCCACGTGACCCCGTCGTCCAACTCCGGCAACCAGGCGCCGCGGGCGCTGTTCAAGTCCCTGGGCGTGGTTCCCGACAAGGACTACAAGGTGATTTATTCGGGCAAGCACGACAACTCGATCATGGGTGTCGCCAACAATGACTACGATGCCGCCCCCATCGCCTCCAGCGTCCTCGACCGCATGGTCGACAAGGGTATCGTCAAGATGGGCGACCTTCGGGTGATCTGGGAATCGAAGAATTTCCCGACCACGTCCTATGGCTTCGCCCACAACCTCAAGCCCGCCCTCCAGAAGCAGATCACGGATGCCTTCCTGACCTTCGACTGGACGGGCACGGCGCTGAAGAAGGAGTTCGGCAAGAAGTCCGATCGCTTCATCCCGATCACCTTCAAGGAGCACTGGGTCGACATCCGCACCATCCAGAAGACCAACGGCGTCGTCTACAACGACGAAGCGCTGAAGGGGCTCAAGGTCAAAAAGAAGAAAAAGAAAAAGAAAAAGAGCTGACGCACGCTCATCGAGCGCCGCCGGCGGG
>JAJFIG010000260.1 GCA_021775195.1 Rhodospirillales bacterium
TGCAGGAGATCAAGTCCGTCGAGGAAGCGTTCCCACGCCTGGAGTTCGAGGCACTTGGCTACAATGTCGCCCTGGTCGGCCAGAAGACCTACAACGGCGTCGCCATCCTTTCCAGGCATCCCCTCGACGTCCAGTGCACCCGCCTTCCCGGTGACGAAACCGACGACCAGGCCCGTTATCTCGAGGCGCTGACCGCCGGCGTCCGGGTGGCGTCGATCTATTTGCCCAACGGCAACCCCGTGGACACCGAGAAGTTCCCCTACAAGCTGGGCTGGATGGAGCGCCTTTACGACCATATCCGAGATATGCTTGCCACCGAGGATGCCTTCGTCCTCGGCGGCGACTACAACGTGGCGCCGGAAGACGGCGACGTCTACGACCCCGAGGGCTGGAAGAACGACGCCCTGTGCCGCCCGGAATCCCGGGCCGCCCTGCGCAAGATCATGTTTCTCGGCCTCACCGACGCCTTCCGCGCCCTGCACAGCGAGGTCGGACGCTATAGCTGGTGGGATTACCGGAGCGGCGCCTGGCCCCGCGATCAGGGGACGCGCATCGACCACCTTCTGCTGTCGCCCCAGGCGGCGGACAGGCTCGAGGCCTGCAACATCGACCGCAAACCGCGGGGCCTGGAAAAACCGTCCGACCACACGCCGGTGTGGTGCGAACTCAGGGAATAAAATAAGGAGAAACCGGCCATGGCCAGCGAAACCACCGGCGGCTGCCTGTGCGGCGCTGTCCGTTACAAGGCGACCGCCGAACCCCTGGTCGTCACCCATTGCCATTGCAGCCTGTGCCGCAAGTCCAGCGGCGCGCCGTTCCTGACCTGGGTCGCCTTCCCCCGGGATTCGTTCGTCTTCACCAAGGGCGAGCCCGGCGTCTACCGGGCCACGGACAAGGCGGAGCGCGCCTTCTGTTCCGCCTGCGGGACCCAGATCACCTTCCGTCACGTGGAAAGTTCCCATCAGGTGGACGTCACCCTGGGAAGCCTCGACGATCCCGAGGCCCTGCGCCCCGTCGATCACATCTGGGTCTCGAGCAAGGTCGAATGGCTGCATATCGAGGACGGCCTGCCCCGCCACCGGGGCGAACGGGGCGAGGATTAGTTCCGCGATCTTTGTTGCACCCGGGCCCCGGGGCCGATAATCATAGGCCAACCGCACCGAATAGCCGCCTTTACCGGGAGGATCCACCCATGGACACCAAGGTCTTCGATAAAAACAAGCTGCCCAGCCGGCACGTGACCGAAGGGCCGGAGCGTGCCCCCCACCGCTCGTTCTATCACGCCATGGGCATGACCGAAGACGACATCCACCGGCCGTTGATTGGCGTCGTCACCACCTGGAACGAGACCGCGCCCTGCAACATCTCCCTCGCCCGCCAGGCCCAGGTGGTCAAGGAAGGCGTCAAGTCGGCCGGCGGCTCGCCGCGCGAGTTCACCACCATCACCGTCACCGACGGTATCGCCATGGGCCACCAGGGCATGAAGTCGTCCCTCGTCAGCCGCGAGATCATCGCCGATTCGACGGAATTGACCATGCGCGGCCACTGCTATGACGCCATGGTCGGCCTCGCCGGCTGCGACAAGTCCCTGCCCGGCCTGATGATGGCCATGCTGCGGCTCAACGTCCCCTCGGTGTTCATGTACGGCGGCTCGATCCTGCCCGGGCGTGTCCAAAACCGGGACGTCACCGTGGTCGACGTTTTCGAGGCCGTTGGCGAGCACAGCGCCGGCAAGATGGACGACGCGACCCTGCACGAGCTGGAAACCGTCGCCTGCCCGTCCGCCGGGTCCTGCGGCGGCCAGTTCACCGCCAACACCATGGCCTGTGTGTCGGAAGCCATCGGCCTCGCCCTGCCCGGCTCCTCCGGCGCCCCGGCGCCCTATGAGTCCCGGGACGCCTTCGCCATCCGCTCGGGCGAACAGATCATGGAACTCGTGGCCCGCAACATCCGCCCCCGCGACATCGTGACCCGCCAGGCGCTGGAAAATGCCGCCGTCATCGTTGCCGCCTCCGGCGGCTCCACCAATGCCGCCCTGCACCTGCCGGCCATGGCCAACGAGGCCGGCATCGAATTCGACATGATGGACGTCTGCGACATCTTCCGCAAAACGCCCTACATCGCCGACCTCAAGCCCGGCGGCAAGTATGTGGCCAAGGATATGTACGAGGTCGGTGGCGTTCAGGCCTTGATGAAGACCCTGTTCGACAACGGGCACCTCCATGGCGACTGCCTGACGGTGACCGGCAGGACCATCGCCGAGAACCTGGAAAGCGTCGTTTTCCATGAAGACCAGGACGTCATCCGTCCGGCATCCAATCCCCTGTCCCCCACCGGCGGTGTCGTCGGCCTCAGGGGGACGCTTGCCCCCGAGGGCGCCGTCGTCAAGGTCGCCGGCCTCAACAGCCGGACCCACACCGGCCCGGCCCGGGTCTTCGACAGCGAGGAGGAATGCTTCGACGCCGTCGTCAACCGCAAATACAGCGATGGCGACGTCCTCGTCATCCGCTACGAAGGCCCCCGCGGCGGCCCCGGCATGCGCGAGATGCTGTCGACAACCGCGGCGCTTTACGGCCAGGGCGCGGGCGATAAGGTGGCGCTGATCACCGACGGCCGCTTCTCCGGCGGCACCCGGGGCCTGTGCATCGGCCACACTTGCCCCGAGGCCGCCGTCGGCGGCCCCATCGCCCTTTTGAAGGACGGTGACATCATCCGCATCGACACCGAAGCCGGCATCCTCGACTTGGACGTCTCCGAGGCCGAGCTCGAGGAACGGCGCAAGGCCTGGTCGCCACGCCAGACCGACTATCAGTCGGGCGCCATCTGGCGTTACGCCCAGACCGTCGGCAGTGCCTTTAACGGTGCGGTCACCCAGCCCGGCGCCAGGGCTGAAACCCACACCTACGCCGACATCTGAGTCCCGGGGACCGGGACCGATGCCCCGACAGCAAGCCACGGCGCTAGACGTCGAATTCATCCGCGGCCTCTACCCCGACCGGGTCTGGGACTGGGCTTTTTTCGAGAACGCCGGCGGCAGTTTCGTGCCCCAGAGCGTGATCGACCGGACCACCGCCTACATGAGCGAGACCCAGGTCCAGCCGGGGGCATCGTTCGAGCCTTCGGCCCTGGCCGCCGAGCGCATGGCCGAGGGCCAGCGGCTGATGGCGGCGATGATCAACGCCGACCCCGACGAGGTCATCATCGGCCCGTCGACGACCATGAATATCTATGTCCTGGCGCGCGCCCTGCGGTCCTGGTTCGGACCCGGCGACGAACTGATCGTCACCAACCTGGACCATGAGGCCAACGGTGGTGCCTGGCGGCGCCTCGCCGAAGAGGGGGTCGCGGTCAAGGAATGGCGGGTCAATCCGTCAACGGCGGCCCTGGAAATCGCCGACCTGGAAGCCCTTTTGAGCGAACGCACGCGCCTCGTGTGCTGCAGCCATTGCTCCAACATCGTTGGCGCCTTCAACGATGTCGCCGCCATCGCCCGGACGGTACATGGGGCGGGTGCCCTCCTTTTCGTCGACGGCGTGGCCTTTGCCCCCCACCGGGCCGTCGACGTCCGCGCCCTGGACGTCGATTTCTATGCCCTGAGCCTCTACAAGCTCTATGGCCCGCACGTTGGCCTGCTCTATGGAAAGCGGGAGCATCTGTTGAAGGCGCGCGGTCAGAATCACTTCTTCATCGGCGAGAGCGATATTCCGCTCAAGCTCAATCCCGGCGGCCCCAGCCACGAGTTCACCGCCGCCCTGACCGGCGTCGCGGATTATTTCGAGACCGTCTACAGCCATCATTTCCCCGAGCCGCGCAACAGCTTCCACGACCGCGTCAGCGCCCTGTTCGATCTCTTCGCCGACCACGAGGTGCGCCTCGCCACCCGCTTTGCCGATTTCCTCGCCTCGAAATCGTCCGTGCGCGTCATCGGCGACAGGACCGGCGCCCGCGACGAAGGAACGTCGATCTTCTCCTTCCTGGTCGAGGGAACCCGCTCGGCCGACCTGCCGGCCAAGGTCGAGGGCGACCGCATCGCCATCCGCAGTGGCCATTTCTACGCCCACCGGCTTATCGACAGCCTGGGCATCGACCCCGCCGACGGCGTCGTCCGGGTATCCATGGTCCATTACAACACCGCCGACGAGGTGGACCGCCTGATCCGCGCCCTGGATCCTGTAATCTAGAAAACTAACGCACCGGATGTTCCGGGCCACGGCCGCGAAAGGCGTCGATGAATGCGGCGGCTGATGCCGGGTCGAATTTCTTCATGCGAAGGAGCTTTCGCCAGGCCGTGAGCACGACGGTGTCGCCGAGCCCTCCATGGGGCGCAATGATCAGCCCCGACCATTTCCCGTCGTAAAGGTCGGCCCAGTCCGCCAGGGTTTGCAGAACCTCCGCCCCGGGCTTGTCGTAATAGATCACGATGTTGCCGTGTTCGAGGGCATGCACC
>JAJFIG010000027.1 GCA_021775195.1 Rhodospirillales bacterium
CCGTCGAGCACCAGGATGCGCTGGGCAAGGAGGCTTTCAAGGGTCGCCTGGATGTCCTCTACGGCGCGGTCCATCACGAAACGGCCTTGTCGCTGGGGCGCGAGGGACGGACGCCGAGCATGTGGCTGATGGCGTAGGCGAGGTCGGCGCGGTTGAGGGTGAAGAAGTGGAAATCCTTGACCCCGTTGGCATGGAGGAACCGGCATTGCTCGGCCGCGACCGAGGCGGCGACGAGCTTGCGGGTGCCCGGTTCGTCGTCGAGCCCGGCGAACAGGTCGGCCATCCAGCGGGGCACCGTGGTACCGCAGGTGGCGCTGAAGTCGACGACCCTGGAAAAGTTGGTCACCGGCAGAATCCCGGGAACCAGGGGCACGGTGATGCCGGCGGCGCGGACCCGGTCGCGGAACCGGAGGAAGACGTCGACGTCGAAAAAGAACTGGGTGATGGCGCGGGTGGCGCCAGCGTCGATCTTGCGCTTGAGATTATCGAGATCGGCCTCGGGGCCGGCGGCCTCGGGGTGGGTCTCGGGAAAGGCGGCAACGGTGATTTCGAAATCGGCAATCTTCTTGAGGCCGGCGACCAGGTCGGAGGCATAGGCGAAGCCGCCGGGATGGGGCTGGTAGCGCTCCATGCCGTCGGGCGGGTCGCCGCGCAGGGCGACGATGTGATGAATGCCCTCGTTCCAGTAGCGCCGGGCGATGGTCGTCATTTCCTCGCGGGTGGCACCGACGCAGGTCAGGTGGGCGGCGGGCTCGATGGCGGTTTCCCGGCGGATGCGGGATACGGTGGCGTGGGTACGCTCGCGGGTCGAGCCCCCGGCACCGTAGGTGACGGAAAAGAAGGCCGGGCGGATGGGCGCCAGACGCTGGATGCAGGCCCAGAGTTCCTGTTCCATCTTCTCCGTCTTGGGCGGGAAGAACTCGAAGGACACGCGTACGTCGCGGGGAAGCGGCGCGGCGACGGCCAGCAGATGACGCGCGTTCTGTTTCGGGAAGACGTAATTCATCGGTTGTTTTTCCTGATTACGAAAGGTCATGGGCGGCGGCACCGTCACCAGGGCGCTTGTCTCGGCCGGTGGTCGGTTGTTCCTGGCGGAGCGCCAGCCAGACGGCGACGGTCAGCGGGTCACCGGGGAGATGGACGACGTCCCGGGAGTCGAGGCGCACCGCCGCGAACCACTTGGCGACTTCCCGGTCGGCGAAACCGAGGCGCCGGTGGGCATGATCAGTGCGCAGATTTTCGAGGTCATGGGGGGCGAAGTCGACGACCAGCAAACATCCCCCGGGGCGCAGAACCCGGGCCGCCTCGGCGATGACCGGTCCCGGGTGATCGACGAAGTGGAGCACTTGATGGATGGTGACCGCATCGAAGGACGCGTCGGCAAAGGGCAAACGGTACATATCCGACTGGCGGACGTCGCAATTGGCGACGCCGGCCCGCTCCAGATTGGCGCGGGCCACGGCAAGCATGTCGGGGGAGAGGTCGACGCCCTGGCCGTGCCCGATCCGGGGCGAGAACAGTTCAAGCAGGCGCCCGGTGCCGGTGCCGATGTCGAGAAGGTCGCGGATTCCGGTCTCGGGCAACAGACGATCGAGGACCCTTTCGACCTCGCGCTCATCCACATGCAGGGAACGCAGGCGGTCCCAATGGGCGGCATTGCGGCGGAAATAGTCGGCGGCGGCCCGGGCCCGCTCGGCCTTGACCTGGGCCAGGCGGTCGCGGTCGCGGACCAGGACGTCATCACCGTCGGGCGCCATGGCCAGCACCTGTGCGGCGACCTCGGCCCCGTCGCCATCGCGGGCGAGGCGGTGGAATACCCAGTTGCCCTCGCGACAACGCTCGAGCAAGCCGGCATCGGTGAGCAGCTTCAGGTGCCGCGATACCCGGGGCTGGCTCTGACCAAGGATCTGCACCATCTCGCTGACCGTCAGGTCCCCCTCGGCGCTGAGAGCCAGGAGGCGCAGTCTTGTGGGCTCGGCAACGGCTCGCAACGCTGTCAGAAAGGCTTGCACCGGATCGATCCTTCTCGGATAGCATTATGTTAACTTTTCTATATTCATATATCTTTATATTGTTTTATTGTCTTTGTCCACTCCTTCGTGCGTCGGCATCAATCGCTCGTGACGATTTGTTTCTGGACTTCCGGGGCGCCGTGGGTAGCCTGTATCAGAACGCTCCGCCGAGGTATTCAGAACCGGGAAAAAAATGGAAGCCCGGCGGCACAGGGGAACGGGGGCGGTCCGGCGTTGGATTACGCGGTGATTTACCGGAGGCGGTGAGTTTCATGTTTCGGCGCATTTTCATCGAGGGGCTCGTGGCGGGCATGCTGGCCTTCGTGTCCCCGGCCGTGGGCGCGGGGACCCTCGAGGACGACGCCCAGACATTCATCGAGAAAATGGCCGACCGGGCGGTCGATACCCTGACCGCGGCGGACATCCCACGCCCCGAGCGCATCCAGCAGTTCCGCCTGATCTTCAACGAACACTTCGCCGTTCGCTCCATCGGCAGATGGATCCTGGGACGCTACTGGAAAAAGGCGACGGCGGAGGAAAAAGCCGAGTACCTAGCCCTGTTCGAGGACCTGATGGTTGCCACCTACGTCGATCGCTTCGCCAACTATTCCAACGAATCCCTGCGCATCACCAGGACCTTGTCCAACAACCGGGAAATCGCCACGGTATCGTCGGTAATCCTTCAGCCGAATTCGTCGAACAAGATCAAGGTCGACTGGCGCGTCGGCAGCAAGGAAGGGCTGTTCAAGATCGTCGACGTGGTCGTCGAAGGGGCCAGCATGAGCAGTACCATGCGCTCCGACTTCGGCTCCATCGTGCGCCGCCAGGGCGGCAGCATCGCCGGCCTGATCGAGGCCCTGCGCGAAAAGACCGACTACCTGAAGGCGACCATGAAATAGGGCGCGGCCCCGGCGCGGCGCTGGATGCCGCCAACATGATGCGTCCAGACAATCGTTCAACCGTTCCTATAGATGTAGCTATACCCGTTGATGGCCGGCACACCGCCCAAATGGGCGTACAAAACCTTTGACCCGGCAGGGAAGAACCCCTTACGGACGAGGTCGATCAGTCCCTGCATGGATTTCCCCTCGTAGACAGGGTCGGTCATCATGCCTTCCATCCGCGCGCATAGCCGGATCGCCTCGTTGGTCTCGGCGGACGGCACGCCATAACGGGGGTAGGCGTAATCCTCGTTGAGGACGATGTCCTCGGCCGTGATGCCCCGGCCGAGTTCCACGAGATCAGCTGTCTTCTGCGCGATGTCGAGCACCTGGGCCTTTGTTTGTTCGGGCGTGAACGACGCGTCGATGCCAATAACGTTCTGGGACCGACCATCCTTGGCGAACCCGACGACCATCCCGGCATGAGTCGAACCGGTCACGGTGCAGACGATGATATAGTCGAACTTGAAGCCCAATTCGGATTCCTGCGCGCGCACTTCCTCGGCAAAGCCCACAAAACCCAGTCCACCGAACTTGTGCACCGAAGCGCCGGCGGGAATCGCGTAGGGCTTTCCTCCCTTCGCCTTGATGTCCTCCAAGGCGCGCTCCCAGCTTTCCCGGATGCCGATGTCGAAGCCTTCGTCCACCAACTCGACCTCGGCCCCCATGACCCGGCTCATGAGAATATTGCCGACGCGGTCGTAGACGGCATCCTCGAAGGGAACCCAGCTTTCCTGGACCAAACGGCATTTCATCCCGAG
>JAJFIG010000261.1 GCA_021775195.1 Rhodospirillales bacterium
GGTCGAGTTCGGCGTCGAGCTGGCGCTGGAGGTTGCGGGTGAAGGTGCTGACCCACACCGGGGCCTGGTTCTTCTCGGCCCAGACGCTGGCCGGGGCGAGATAGCCCAGGGTCTTACCGACCCCGGTGCCGGCCTCGGCAAGGACGACATGGGGTTCGTCCTGGTGTTCGCGGGGCCGGAAGGCGGCGGCGACGGCGGCGGCATACTCTGCCTGCTGGGGGCGTTCCTCGGCGCCGGTCCCCAAGAGCTGGACCAGCCGGGCCCGGGCCTCCACCGGTTCCACGGTCCAGCTTCCCGACGGCGGTTCCGGCGGCCGCTCCTCCCATTCGCCTAGGCGGCGCCATGCCCTGAGGCCGTCGAGGGCGCCGGCGGCGCGGGAACCGTCGCCGTCGACGCCAAGCACCGCCAGCACCGACGGGCCCCAGGTCCAGCCACCCCGGGCCATGGCCCAGGCGACCCCCTGGGCATCGGCGGCGGGATTCCGGCCGAAATCAGCCAATTCGTGCAGCAGGGCGCGGGTGGCGGCGAACAGGCACTCGGCCTCGGCCTCGGGGCCCCTCGGCAACGGCAGGCCGAGAACCTCCGCCAGACCGCCGGGGGTGGGCAGGCAGAACCGGGCCGGGTGGACGAAGGCGAAGAGCTCCAGCAGGTCCAGGGCCGGTAAATGATCGACGCCGAGGCGGCGGGCGGTGGCCGGTCCATGGCAGACCAGGGGCGGCGGCCCGGCGAGGGCGCGGGCGGCGGCCTCTTCGAGGGAAAGCGCCTCGACCTCGCCATCGGTGGAAAGCCAGATGGCGGTGCGCACCCCCGCCACCAGGGCCGGGGCATCGGGAAGCTTGACCGGGGATTGGCGGGCCGGTGCGTGGGACATGGGCGCAGTATAGTCAGGCCATGGCGGAACGGCCACGGGCCGGTAGGGCCGTCGACGAGAAGCTTAAACGACCCGGTGGCTTACCTGGATTTGGGGGGTCGCCCGCAAGGTCTGGAAGACGACGCAATAGCGTTCGGTGAGTTTGAGCAGGGTTTCAAGCTGTTCGGCATCGGCGTCGGTATCGAGGTCGAAGGCAAGGCGGATGGCGGTAAACCCGACCTGTGCCTCCTTGCTGACGCCCAGGGTGCCGCGGAAATCCAGGTCGCCCTCGGCGTCGACCGTGCCGCCGCGCAGGTCGATGCCGATGGCGGTGGCAACGGCGCGGACGGTGACCCCGGCACAGGCGACCAGGGCCTGAAGCAGCATGTCGCCTGAACAAGCCGCCATGCCGTCGCCGCCGGTCGCCGGATGGAGGCCGGCCTCGACCATGGCCCGCCCGGTTTCCACCGAACAGACGATATCCTCGCCGTCCAGGGCCCCCTGGGCCTTGAGGGTGATCAGGGCCGTATCCGGTTCCTCGTTGTAACGCGCCTTCAGGGGTGCCTGCAGGGTACGCAGTCCGTCCGCATCCATGTCGATTTCCCTCGTATCCTGTCCAGGTTCCTGTCCGCGGCCGGGACTCTTGCATCATCGCTGGGGGGGTTCAATTGACGATTTCGCGATGGCGCGGCGCCGGAGAGGGATATATCCGAAAACGGAAAATTTTCTTAACAAATGGTTTTTTGTCCTTTTCTGAGCATCTAGTTACCATTTTTACGTATTTAGTTCCTAATTTCCCCGATCTTGACCATCCGCGGTAGGGCCAATCCGGCCGGACATCCCCTCCGAGCCCTCTGAACCCGCCCAGAACCACCGGTGATGACCGCCACCGTGGACAACGGGCAGAGCTACCCAGCGACGGAAAACCGGCGGTTCTCGGGATATTCCACTTACCGAATGTGGAAATAATAATATTTTTCCTGGAAGTGTATTGAAACAAAAATACCAGCCTGACCCAAACCTTTGTGATTCCTAGAAGTACAAATACAACATAAAGCATTCTAGGAACCAACACCCAGGCTCTCCCTCCGAAATTCGTCACGAAAGCGGGCATTTATAACCCAAATGGGGGATGCCAGACGCTCGGTTCTTTGCATAATATTTTATCAAAATTAAAACCAAATTGAGCGGTACAACGTTCGTGTGTTGACCGAAGCCCGCTCGCCGGGTGGGGAAGCCGGTACAGGAACCCTCACAAAGAGGGCCCGTCAAGAGGAGGTGTCAATGCGTAACCGCGAATGTGTCCGGAGTCTTCCAAGCTGGCGTGAAGTGCTGTGGCTGGGCCTGCTCGGCGCCGCCCTTTGGTGCGCGACGGCGTCCGCCGCCGCCGCCGACGTCGACGTGAGCGAGGAAATCGAATGCCTGGCCCTGAACATCTACTTCGAGGCCAGGGGCGAGCCCAGTGACGGCAAACTGGCCGTTGGTCACGTGGTCATGAACCGGGTCACGGACCGGCGTTATCCCGAGAAAATCTGCGCCGTGGTGCGTCAGGGCGGCGAGATACGCCGACATCGCTGTCAGTTCTCCTGGTGGTGCGACGGGCGCAGTGACGATCCCAAGGAGGCCAAGTCCTGGAAGGAGAGCATGGTGCTCGCCCGGCGCATCTATTGGGGCCGTTCCGAGGACATCACCGGTGGCGCATTGTGGTACCACGCCAAATACGTCCAGCCCTACTGGCGCAAGCGCCTGGTCCAGGGTCCGGTGATCGGCCGCCACATCTTCT
>JAJFIG010000262.1 GCA_021775195.1 Rhodospirillales bacterium
TTCCGCCGACGGAATTCGGACCGGCCATGATAAACATGCTTGCGGTTGCCCGCAACCGGACGGCAGTGACCGCAGTCCCGCGGGTGTTCGTCTGAATGGGTTCCTGTCATTGAGCTTTGGTACGAGCGGTCAATCGGCGACGGCGTCGCCAACTGTCAGCCATTCCCCCAGATCCTCCAGCGCCCGCCGGGTCATGGCCTTCTTCCGGTCCCTGCCCTTGAGGCGGCGGCCGCGCGCGTCCTTGCCGTCGACCGGGGGAAAAAGGCCGAAATTGACGTTCATGGGCTGGAAGGTTCCCGCATCCGCCCCAACCGTGATGTGATGCAGGAGGGCTCCCAGTGCCGTGGTCGGCGGCGGTGGCGCGGGGGTGCGGCCAAGCCGCTCGGCGGCGGCGAACTGCCCCGCGAGGAGCCCCATGCCGGCGCTTTCGACGTACCCTTCGCAACCCGAGATCTGGCCGGCGAAGCGCAACTGCGGGCGCAGTTTGAGGCCAAGGGTCCCGTGCAATAGTTTCGGACTGTTAATGAACGTGTTGCGATGCAGGCCACCCAGGCGGGCGAATTCGGCGTTCTCGAGCCCGGGGATAGAGGTGAAGACCCGCTTCTGTTCGCCGTAGGTCAGCTTGGTCTGGAAGCCGACCATGTTGTAAAGCGTGCCAAGGGCGTTGTCCTGGCGAAGCTGGACCACGGCCGCGGGCTTGGTTTCGGGATCGTGAGGGTTGGTCAGGCCGACGGGCTTCATGGGGCCGAATGCCAGGGTCCGGCGGCCCCGTTCGGCCATCACCTCGATGGGCAGGCAGCCCTCGAAATAAGGCGTATCCGTTTCCCAGTCCTTGAAATCCACCTTGTCGCCGGCAAGGAGGGCGTCGATGAAGGCGTCGTACTGTTCCGCGGTCAGCGGGCAGTTGACGTAGTCGGCGCCGTCGCCCTTGTCGTAGCGGGACTGGAACCAGGCCTTTGAGAAATCGATGCTGTCCTTGTGGACGATGGGCGCGATGGCGTCGAAGAAGGCGAGGGACTCCTCGCCGGTGAAGGCGCGAATGGCCTCGGCCAGCCCGGGCGATGTCAGCGGGCCTGTGGCGATGATCGCCGAATCCCAGTCGGCATCGGGCAGGCCGGGAATTTCCTCGCGCCGAATGCTAACCAGGGGTTCGGCCTCCAGGGCTTTTTGCACGGCGTCGCTGAACCCGTGGCGGTCGACGGCCAGGGCGGCGCCGGCGGGCACCCGGTGGGCATCGGCGGCGGTCAAGATCAAGGAGGCGCAACGCCGCATCTCCTCGTGCAAAAGGCCGACGGCGTTGTGTTCGTGGTCGTCGGAGCGGAACGAATTGGAGCACACCAGTTCGGCCAGGCCGTCGGTCAGGTGGGCCTCGGTGCCGCGCACCGGGCGCATTTCATGGACGATGACGGGAACGCCGGCACGCGCCAACTGCCACGCGGCCTCGCTGCCGGCGAGGCCACCGCCGATGACATGGACGGGCTTTATCCGGGTATCGCTGATCATCCGGGAACAGATAGAGGCATGGCCGTGACCTTGCAATGGCGAAGGGGGCTGAAGGGCCATGGCGTACAGGTTGAAATGCGCCGCATACCGCGTAACGTCAACGGGCGAGAAAAGTACGCCAGTGTTGATCGCCGTCCGAAATGCGCTGGCCCGTATCGCTCGCCCAGCGCACACGCCCGGCATCATGTCCGAACAAATAAAGCTTGTTGTCGATGATGCGCCAGACTTCGGCGTCGATATCACTCAGGTTGCCCAGGCTCATCTGGTTCGAGCAATAACCGCCATACTGGGGCGCGAAAGCTTGGGGACTGGCTTTGAAACGTTGGCGGTTGGCGTCGCTCGAAAACAGCCACGTCGCGCTTTTCCAATCGAGCGCATGAGCCTTGCTGCCCTTAACCGCTTTGGACTCGGTGAAATAACTGACCGCATCATAGCCGCCCAGGGCCACCCCACCGAAATAGCTCTTGTTGACCTCTTCAAAGGCCAAAACCGGACGCGCAAGCGCCGACAGCAGAGGGACAAGAAGGACGAATAGGGTGAAGCGACGTATGGGCATGGATTCAGTTTATCGTAAATGGAAGAAAGGGATTGAATAATTGGCCCGGTTCCACCGATGACGCGGGATTGACCCGGCATTCGGGCCGTGAGACGCTAAAAGATCGAGACCCCGAAGGGGTGGGGGGACGGTGCCCCGGCTCTACGCCGTGTGGAGACAGTCCAAGGGCGCGTGCCACCCGATGGAGGGAACCATGCGCGATGCTTTCCATGGAATTTCACTTGCCTTTGTCTTTTCGTTGATCGCCGCATCGGGGGCCATGGCGGCGCCTCAGGTCCTGGGGATGGTGGCATCCGTGGCACCGACGGCGCTGACCTGTGCCGGTGGGACCTGCGCGGCGGAATTCAGCGCCTTCTGCCTGCAGAAAGACCGGGTTCCGCCAAGGTCGGGAACCGTTTACGACGTGGCGAACGGGGCCGACCTGACCCTTATCGTGACTGCCGCCGACGGGACCCTCCGCCGGTTGCCGGCCGCCGACGTGATTAACGTGATCTCGTCCCGGGCCTATACGGCGGTCACCGTCAGCATCGCCCAAAGTGACTTGCTGGCTTTGGGAGGCCGGCGGGTGGCTCTTGCCGTTGGTGAGCGGGTCTCGCTGGTGCCGAGGAGCGAAGCCGATGATCCCTGGCCCCTGACCGAACACGACATCTCCTATGCGACCGGGCCGCTCCGCGCCGGCGCTGCCAACCTGTTCGACACCGACGGTGAGAACCCGGTGGCGGCACGCATCACCAACCGGCTGATCAACGCCATACCGGCCGGAGACCGCCTGTCGCCAAGCGAGCGGAAACACTTCTGGCGCCGGGTCATGGGCGGTGACGCGGACCAGGCTAACGGCGCCGGCGGACGCGCCGCCGCCCGCATCTTCGGAGCCTGCCGGGGGCTGGTCGATATCGGGTCGTCGGACAGCCTGCGTCGGTGCCTGGAAATGCAGCACGACAGCATAATGCTGGATATGAACAGCCGTTACTGGATGAGCATCGGCGCCGGCAGTTGATCGGTCAACGGGGCCCGTGACCGGCCACGGCACCGGGAGGCACGTCGGACCGGAAGTCCTCGTACTTGCCGTTGGGCGAGCGGGGGATTTCGTCCACGTAGACGAAGCTGAGCGCAAAGGGATGGCCGAGCCT
>JAJFIG010000263.1 GCA_021775195.1 Rhodospirillales bacterium
CCCTCGACAAGGAGGGGCACGCAGACATCGTCCCCACGACCACCGACAGCTACACCCGCAACGAACGCTTCACCGCCGCCGCCAAGGGCGTCGAGGAATCCGAGCGCCTGGGGCGGTCCATGCTCAACGGCTATCCCATGGTCAACTACGGGGTCGCGGCGACGCGCACCCTGATCGAGGCCATCGACAAGCCGGCCATCGTTCTGTCGGGCACGGCGATGCCGCGGCTGACCTCGGAGATCGGGCTGGCGGCGGGATATTCAGGCTACCTGGGGTCAGGAATCGCCTACACGGGGTCCTACACCAAGGACCTGAGCCTCGAGGACGGCATCCGCAATTACCAGTACCTGGACCGGCTGACGACGCTCTACCAGGACCGGGGGGTCGACCTGCACCGGCGCCAGCCCGGGTTCCTGACCGGCACCAACATCCCACCCAGCATCGCCATCGTCGTCGCCGTGCTCGACGCCCTGCTGGCCGCCGGCCAGGGGGTGCGCAACTACGGCCTGGAACTGGGCCAGACACTGCACCTGGTCCAGGATGGGGCGGCCATCCGGGCCTGCGGCGAACTGGCCCAGGAGTATCTCGGGCGCCTGGGATTCGATGACGTGTTCACGCCGGTGACGTCGCTGCACTGGATGGGGGCGTGGCCCCAGGACGAGGCCCAGGCCGCCGCCCTGGTCGCCTACGGCGGGACACTGGCAGCCATCGGCGGCGCCGTCAGCGTCACCACCAAGAGCACCCACGAGGCCTTCGGCCTGCCGACACCGGAGGCCAACGCCGAGGGCCTGCGGACGACCCGCATGGCGGTCTACCTGGCGCGGCACATCCGCCTCGACGACCTGCCCGGCTTCGCCGAGGAAAAGGACCTTATCGAACGCGAAGCCCGCCCGGTGCTGGACAAGGTGCTGGAGATGGGAGACGGCGACGCCGCGGTGGGCTGCGTCCGCGCCATCGAGGCCGGGATACTCGACATCCCCTGGTCGCCCAACCGGCACGTCAAGAGCCGGGTGCTGCCGGCCCGGGACGCCGAGGGCTGCCTGCGCCTGTTCGATGCCGGGGCCATGCCCATTCCCAAGGATGTGATGGCGGTGCACCAGGAGCGCCTGCGCCGGCGTGCCGAGAGCGAAAATGTGCCCTATGACCGGGGTCTGGCGGTGGCCAGCGTCTATGAACTGTCGGAATCACTGGGCGACCTGATGCCCTATCCCTGGGCGCCGGACCCGTCATAAAACCCGCCACTCGCCGGCACGGTTCATTTTCGTTTTATTTTAACGAGTTACCGGCGATGATCCTTTGACCAAACCATTGACATAATTCTATAGTATCCGGGTCCGAGGCAATTTCGAGGGGAGCCTTCGGGAGCGCGGAATGAACAAGGCGCTGAAATTTGGGTGCGTCGTCCTTTGCCTGATCGCAGGGGCGGGCACCACCGGGATGGCCTTGGCCGGGGCTTTGCCCGATGAGGTCGAACGGCCTGATGGATTTCCCGAGCGCCCCCTGACCATGATCGTCCCCTATGGACCCGGCGGCGGTTCCGGCCAGGTGGCGCGGGCCATGATCCAGGGTGTCAAGGACGCTACCGGCATCGAGATCAAACCCGAATTCAAACCCGGCGGCGCCGGCATGACGGGCCTTGGTGCCTTCATGGAAACCCGCGCCGACGGCCACGCCGTCCTGGAACACATCGACGACGCGGTCAGCGCCTTTGCCATCGGGAAAAGCGAAATCAACCCGGCGGAAGACCTAATCCCGCTGGTCATCTCGCAGATCACCTTCAGCCAGATCTACATTCGCAACAGCGAATCCCGCTTTACCGACTGGGCCTCCTTCGTCGATTTCGTCCGTGCCCAGGGCGGCCGGGTGACCATCGCCAACGTTGCCGGCAAGGGGTCCATGGAACGCCTCAACATGAACCGTATCGCCAAGCATTTCGGCTTCCGCATCCAGCAGATCAGTTTCGACAAGGGCAAGACCCGCTATGCCGCCCTCAGGGACGGCCAGGTGGACGCCCTGTTCGAACAGCCGGGCGACGTGCGCCCGTTCCTGGAAAAGGGCGTGTTCAAGCCGATCCTGACCTTGCTCAAGGAACGTCCGCGGGCCTTCACCAAGGTACCGTCCATGGCCGATGTCGGGCTGGACTTCACGCCGCTGATGCGCTTCCGCGGCTTCTTCGCCCACAAGGAAGCGCCGCCGGAGCGGGTGGCGTGGCTGCGGTGGGCTTTCCAGAAGGCCTACCGCCAACCCAGCTACAAGGCCTTCAACAAGAAGAAATACATGGACCTGGTGCCGAGCTTCCGGAATACGGAGGGCGCCAAGACCCTGATCAACGAGACCCTGGAAATCTACCGCCGGACCTACAAGGAAATGGGCCTGATCGAATAGGCCCGGGTGAAAACGGCGGCGGGCATCCCCACAGAAATCCCCTGGAATGTTGCGAAGGGCGAAAACACCTTATAGTTTTCGCTAGCAAGAAATTTCCGATAATGAAACCGGGGTCGCCGGTGCCACGACGCGAGGACCGGCGCCCGATCCCAGGAAGGGACACCACAATGAGCCAACCCGCCACCGCCGGCCGGTCCAGCGACGACCCCGGCGATGCCCAGACCATCGATGCCCTGATCAACAACGCGCGCCGTGCCATGGCGGTGTTTGCCAACGCCGATCAGGCGCGGGTCGACGAGGCGGTTACGGCGCTGGCCTGGTCCATCTACAAGCCCGAGAATGCGCGCACCCTGGCCGAGACCGCGGTCGGCGACACCGGGCTGGGCAACGTCACCGACAAGATCACCAAGAATCAGCGCAAGACCTTCGGGGCGCTACGCGACCTGCTTGCGGCCAAGACCGTCGGCATCATCGACGAGGACCTCGCCCTGGGCCTGGTCAAGTACGCCAAGCCGGTCGGGGTGGTCGCCGCCGTGGTGCCGTCGACCAATCCGGCGGCGACGCCGGTGAACAAGTCGATGATGGCGATCAAGGGCCGCAACGCCGTCGTCGTGGCGCCGTCGCCGGCGGGCTTCAACACCACGGCGCGCACCGTCGCCCTGATGCGCGCCGAGTTGGAGAAGATCGGCCTGCCCGCCGACCTGGTCCAGGTGCTGCCGGCCCCGGTGACCAAGGGCCTGACCCAGACCCTGATGGAGGCCAGCGACCTGGTGGTGGTGACCGGGTCGCAGAACAACGTGCGCCGGGCGTACTCGAGCGGCACTCCGGCCATCGGGGTGGGCGCCGGCAACGTGCCGGTGATCATCGACAGCAGCGCCGACCTGGCGGACGCGGCGCGGAAAATCTGCGCCTCGAAGATCTTCGACAACGCTACCTCGTGCTCGTCGGAGAACTCGGTGACCATCCTGGACGGCGTCTACGACGACGCCATCCAGGCCCTGAAGAACGCCGGGGGCTACCTGGCGAACGCCGAGGAGAAGGCACGCATCCAGGAAAAGCTGTGGGTCGGCGGCAATTTGAACCGTCACCTGATCGCCAAGGACGCCGACGTCTTCGCCCGCGAGACGGGCCTGAGCGACGAGGCGCAGCAGGCCAAATTCTTCATGGTCGAGGACGAAGGCGCCGGCCCCGATCATCCGTTCTCGGACGAGAAGCTGTCACTGGTGCTGACGGTATACCGGGCCGCCGATTTCGACGCCGCCATGGCCCAGGTGCGCGATGTGCTCAATTTTCAGGGCATGGGCCATTCGGTGGGCATCCACACCAAGGACGACGGCAACCCCCGGCGTCTGGCCGAGGAACTGGACGTGGTCCGGGTCCTGGTCAACCAGGCCCACACTTTCGGCAACGGCGGCAGTTTCGACAACGGGCTCAACTTCACCCTCAGCATGGGGTGCGGC
>JAJFIG010000264.1 GCA_021775195.1 Rhodospirillales bacterium
CTTCGGGTTGTTGATGTTGCCGACCAGGACCATGTCGGCCTTTTCGCGCATCTCGACGGGGTCGTTCTGGGATTCGAAATGGAAGGCGGGCATGGTGCTGTCGTTGAAGTACTCGATGCGGTCCATGGTGCGCCCGCAGCAGTGGAAGATGAGGGGCGCGTCGATGGCCTCGACCAGGCGGCGGTCGATGTCGCGCAGGAACCGGGGATAGGCGTCGGGGCGGATGAGGTCGGCGGTAATGTGGGCGCCGTAGCAGAGCGCGTCGGCGCCGGCCTCGGCTTGTGCGTTGCCGAACAGGATCGCCGGTTCCACCAGACCCGCGAGGATGGCGTCGACCATGGGCGGGTCCTTGATGGTGAGCTTGAGGAACCGGGTCAGGCCGAAGCAGTGGTAGGCGAGGCTCCAGGGGCCGTAGACCTTGCCAATAATGGCAACCTCGTCGCCGACCTCGGATTTAAGTATCCGGATGGCCTCGATGACGGTGGCGATGGCCGGGTGATCGAGAAAATTTTCGGGAATGACGATGTCGCCGGCGTCCTCCCAGATGGGCTTTTCGCAGGCCGGCATGTGGCCGCGGTCGCCCCAGCGCACGGGCACGCCGAGGGCCTCGGCCTCGTGGGTGCCGCCGCCGAAGACCGGAAAGACGGCATCAAAGCCGAGCTCGGTGTGGCCGGCCATGGCCAGGGCCGCCATCTGCCGGGGGTCGTGGTGGGCCTCGGGAAAGAAGGCGCCGACGGTTTCCTGCAGGCCGCCGGTAACGATGGACGTGGGGCTGGCGACGGGGGCGCGGTCGACGGCCTCGCCGGCGAGGGCGGCAAGGAAACGCTGGCGCGGGGTCATGGCGATCATGGTCCGGTTCCCTACAGGTGTTTCATTATAGGCGGTGCGGTGATGTTTGCGACCGTGGCCGAGAAGGTATTTTGCCGGGCTCCGCCGACGGGCTACCATGGCCGTCACACAAGGGGACCTACCGATGGCGCCGAAACGGAATCCGCTGAAGCTCAACAAGCTGCAACTGCGCACCCTGGCCATCGCCCAGGTTCTGGCCGGGGACCCGGGGACTGGGCGCCGGGACGAGGAGACTGGCGACGTGACCCTGCTGGCGATGCCCCATGCCCACGGCAACCACGTCCACGTCGGCCAGTTCACGGTTTCGGCGCGGGAAGCCAGCGGCCTCGGCAATCCAGCGGTGTGGGTCGCCCTGGGGCGCAAGGGGCTGGCGCGCACCGAGGGCGGCACGGTGATCCTGACGGCGGAAGGCGTGGCCTACGACACGGGCCTCGGCGAGCGCTTCCTGGCGCCGTCGGACCATTGACGGGCGATCAGCCGAAGGCGGTTTCGGGCGAGAAAACCTCGATGCTGTCGAGAGCGTCCTCGGAGCAATAGACGATGAGGCCGAGGCCGGGGACGGTGATGTCGATGTCGCCGGCAACCGCTTCCTCGCGAATCTCGGTCTTGTGGCCGTGTTCGCCGATCCAGTCGGCGGCCTGGCGCGGGGTCAGCGCGAATACCGCCTCGCCCCAGAGGGTAGCATTGGATCCCGCGGCCTCGACGGTGACGGCGATGGCGCCAGCATCGGGCGTGACGAGGACGGAGAGGTTGCCGAAGTCGAGGGATTCCCGGTCGCTGGCATAGCCCGGCTGGTCGGCATAAGGCGTCGCCGACACGGGCGGGCCCAGGTGTTCCAGGACCTGGGCGCGGGTCATGCCGAAGCGGACGGGGCCGGCGCCTTCGCCAGGGACGATCTCCATGGGGTTCCTTTCATGGCCGAGGGGCGGCATTGTGGCAAGAAACGGGGAAGGCGCAAAGCCTGATTGAGGCGGCGGCGACAGGCCGTGGATGATCGGTTAAGATAACAGCGTGCCGCCCGGGCACGGGTCCCTAACAACCAGAACAATTTTGTGGGCGAGAAAGCCCACGGCATGGGATATGTCAGTATGCCGATCTGGACGCTGGCGGCGAGCCGGCCCCGATATGAAATGTAACGTATGTATTTCAGCCACAAGCTCTGGGTATTCACGCAAGGGGTGCGGGGACGCATTGGCGGCGCCGTGGTCCTCGGCGTCCTCGCCTCGGCGCTGGGAATTCTGCGCCTGGCGCTGATCGGCTGGCTGCTGGGGCAGGTCTACCGGGGGGCGCCGGCGGCGGACATCCTGTGGGCCGGACTGGGGATCGGGGTTGTGATCCTGGCCCGGGGCGGCCTGGAATACGCCCGGGTGATGGTCGCCCACGGGACCGCGGCCCTGGTCCAGCTACACATGCGTGAGCACCTCTACGACAAAGTGGTCGAACTGGGGCCGGCGGGCCTGGGCCTGAAACGCACGGGGGACATCCTGGTCACCCTGGTCAACAGCATCGAGCACCTGGAGGTCTACTTCGGCAAGTACCTGCCACAGCTTTTCGTCGCCGCGGTGACGCCGGTGCTGATCTTCTCCCTGGTGGCGTGGATCGACGTGGCGGTAGCCGGCGCCCTGCTCGCCGCGGCGCTGATCACCCTGGTGACGCCGGCGGCGTTCCACCGCTGGGACAGCCGCAACTCCATGGCCCGGTCCCGGGCCTACGCCGACTTCGCCGCCGAGTTCCTCGATTCGATCCAGGGGCTGGCGACCCTCAAGTCCTTCGGCCAGAGCGCCACCCGGGCCCGGCTTCTAGCCGAGAAGGCCCACGCGGTCTTCCGCTCCACCATGTGGGTGCTGGCAACCAACTCCATGTCCCGGGGGATCACCGACACCGGCATCGCCATCGGCGCCGTGGCGGCCCTGGCGCTGGGTGCCGCACGGGTGGAAGCGGGGGCCATGAGCCTGGAGTCCCTGCTCGTGATCCTGCTGCTGGGGACCGAGGTCTTCCGGCCGCTCCGCGACCTCAGGGGCCTGCTACATTCGGGGATGCTGGCGCAGGCGGCGGCGGCCAAGATCGCCGAGCTTCTGGAGGGCGAGCCGATGATCCGGGATGCCAAGGAAACGGCGACGCCCGGCCCCCTGGCAGCGACCCTGGCTTTCGAGGACGTCGGCTTCGCCTATCCCGGTGGCCGGGGGTCGACCCACGACGGCCTCGACTTCGCCGTCGCCGAGGGGGAGCGCATCGGCGTTGTCGGCGAAAGCGGCGCCGGCAAGTCCTCCATCGTCCGCCTGCTGCTCAGGGTCTACGATCCGGAGAAGGGCCAGGTGCTGCTGGGCGGGCGCGACCTGAGGACGCTGAGCTTTGATCAAATCCGCCGCCAGCTCGCCATCGTCAACCAGGACACGTACCTGTTCCACGGCACGGTGGAGGAGAACCTGCGCCTGGGCAAACCGGAAGCGACCCGGGACGAGATCGAGGCCGCGGCGCGGGCCGCCAACATCCATGACTTCGTCGCCGCCCTGCCCCACGGCTACGGGACCGTGGTCGGGGAACGGGGGATCAAGCTTTCCGGCGGCCAGCGCCAGCGGATCGCCATCGCCCGGGCGCTCTTGCGGGACGCGCCGATCCTGATCCTGGACGAGGCCCTGTCGTCGGTGGACGCCGAGAACGAGGCGGTAATCCAGGAAGCCCTCGACCGCCTGATGGCGGGGCGGACGACCCTGGTGCTGGCGCACCGGCTGTCCAGCGTCATCGACGCCGACCGTATCCTGGTGCTGGAGAAGGGCCGGGTCGCCGAAGCGGGCAGCCACCGGGACCTGATGGCGCGCCGTGGGGCCTACTGGAGCCTGATGGCGGAACAGGCCCGGGACCGGGAGGGAGAGTTCGACTTCGCCCAAGGCCCGCGCCTGACCCTGGAGGAAGCGGCGGTGCCGGGGACGGCGCCGGAAGCGCCGGAAGAGAGCGCAATCCTGCGCGCCGAGGGCCTCGGATGGATGGGCGCCATTGCCAAGCTGCTGGGGTTTGCCAGGCCGTGGCGGGGGCGGCTGAGCCTGACCTTCCTGTTCGGGGTCTCTCGGGTGGCGGCGTTCATCGGCGTCGGCATGGTGTCGGGGCTGACGGTGGCGGCGGTGAAAACCGGCGAGCCCATCTTCGCCCTGATCGCGGCGCTCTGCGCTCTGGCGCCGGCGGCCGGCGTCCTGCACTGGTTCGAATCGTGGATGGCCCACGATATGGCCTTCCGCCTGCTGGCCGAGATGCGGGTCGAGCTGTTCCGCAAGGTCGCCCGGTTGGCGCCGGCCTACCTGGTGCGGCGGCGCACCGGCGACCTGGTCGCCATGGCCACCGAGGACGTGGAGATGGTCGAGTTCTTCTTCGCCCACACCATCACCCCGGCGGTGGTGGCGGTGCTGGTGCCGTCGGTGGCGGTGGCGGTGCTGGGCGCCTTCCATTGGGGGCTGGCGGCGGCGCTGCTGCCGTTCCTGGCGGTAGTCGCAATATCGCCCTTCGTGCTGCGCCGGCGCATCGACCGCCTGGCGTCGAAGGACCGGGAAGCCCTGGGGGAGCTCAACGCCCACACGGTGGACACCATCCAGGGCCTGACCGAGGTCGTCGGCTTCCAGCAGGAGGCGCGGCGCAAGGCCCAGTTCACGACCCTGATCGGCAACCATACAAGCGTCCGCCTGCCCTTTTTCGGCGACCTGACCCTGCAGGCGGTGACGGTGGAGGTGATGACCACCCTGGGCGGGCTGGCCGTCGTCGTCGCCGGCGGCTTTCTGGTCCAGGGCGGCCACATGGGCGCCACCTACCTGCCGCTGCTGACCCTGCTGGCGATGGCGGCGTTCCTACCCATATCGGAGATTGCCGACATCGGGCGCCAGCTCGCCGACACCCTGGGTGCGACGCGGCGCCTCGACACCGTGCATTCGGAACTGGTCGTCGTGACCGACGGCCCGCGCGACGACGCGCCGGCGGCCAAGGGCGGCGTCGGCATCCGCTTCGAGGACGTCAGCTTCGCCTATCCCGGGTTCGACCGTAACGCGCTCGACGACGTGAGTTTCGACCTGCCGGCGGGAGCGACGGTGGCCCTGGTGGGGCCGTCGGGGGCCGGAAAGTCGACCCTGGCCCACCTGTTGCTGAGGTTCTGGGACCCTGACGCGGGGGCGGTGACGCTGGCGGGCCACGACCTGCGCGACTATCGTCTCCAGGGGCTGCGGCGCCAGGTGGCCCTGGTGGCCCAGGACACCTACCTGTTCAACGATACCCTCGGGGCCAACATCCGCCTCTCCCGGCCCGAGGCCAACGACGCCGAGGTTGCAAAGGCTGTGGAGCGGGCGGCGCTGGGGCCGTTCGTCGCCGGGCTGCCGCGCGGCCTCGAAACTCCGGTGGGGGAACGGGGGCTGGCGCTTTCCGGTGGGCAACGCCAGCGCGTCGCCATCGCCCGCGCCTTCCTCCGCGACGCGCCGGTGCTGGTCCTCGACGAGGCGACCTCGCATCTCGACGCCGCCAGCGAGCGCCTGGTGCACGCGGCCCTGGGCGACCTGATGCGGGACCGGACGACCCTGGTCATCGCCCACCGTTTATCGACGGTGCGCGAAGCCGACAAGATCGCGGTGCTCGAAGGCGGCCGCCTGGTCGAAGAAGGCAACCACGCCGACTTGCTGGCTCGGGGCGGGCTTTATGCCCACCTGGTCGGGCGGCAGATTACCGGGGCGGCGGGGCGGGCGGCGGAGTGATAGGGGTGACTATGTATGACGACGACAAATCGGGAAATCTGAAGACTCCCCACAGCCTGGGCCGGTACAGGGACGGTGGGCTGGTCACCACCGACGACCCCAGGCGGTTCGTCGGCATCCCGACGTTCCTCAGGGTGCCGCTGATGCGGGACGTGGCGGAGCCCAAGGTCGGCATCGTCGGAGTCCCTTATGACGGCGGCGTGGCGCGGACGCCGGGGACGCGGTTCGGGCCCAGGGGCATCCGCAATGCCTGCTGGCGGGCACCGGAATACCATCCGGGGCTGGACGTTGCGTTGACCAAGCACCCCGTGGTTGCCGACTGCGGCGACATGCTGGTGTCGCCGTTCTCCATCGCCGATGCCCTGGAGACCATCGACAGGAACATCTCGGAGCTTGTCGCCGCCGGCATCGTTCCGGTGGCGGTGGGCGGCGACCACGGCATCACCTATCCCATCCTGCAGGCCATGAACCGGGTCCACGGCCCGTTCGCGGTGATCCATTTCGACGCCCACGCCGACACCCTGGAGGGCGGGTACACCCACGGGACCATGTTCCGCCTCGCCGTCGAGGAAGGATTGATCCTGCCCGACAAGTTCATCCAGGTGGGAATCCGCAAGACCTACAGCGCCACCGACTTCGATTTCCAGAAGCAGCACGGGATCGAGGTCATCGGTGTCGACGAAATGCGGGAGCTGGGGACGGCGGGGCTGGCTGAGCGGTTCCAGCGCCTAGCGGGCCACAAGGTCTACGTCACCTTCGACATGGACTTCGTCGACCAGGCCCACGCCCCGGGGACGGGAAGCCCGGAACCCGCCGGGCCGAACAGCACCGAGGCCCTGGCCTGCTTCGGGGCGCTGGCGGGGCTCGATATCATCGGCTTCGACCTGACCGAGGTCTCGCCGCCCTACGACGTGCGCGAGATGACGTGCTACCTGGCGAACCTGGTCCTGTTCGAGATGGTGGCGCTGGCGATTGCGGCTATGCGACCTTCTTCGCCACGATAAACACGGCCTTGCCCTTGGCCGGCTGCCATTGATGGTCGATGGCGAAGCCGGCGGCGGTCAGACTGTTTTCCAGTTCTTTCACGCGAAAGATCCTGACCAAAGGCAGCAGGCCGAGAAACCGTCCGACGGGCGCAATGACCCTGAAGAACATCATCATGTCGCCAAGACAGGCTGTGCTGCTGACGAACACGGCGCCCGGTTTGAGCATTTCGTGAACCTTGGCGATGACGGCGTCCCTGTCCTCCACCAGGTGCAGGACGCTGAGCCCGAGGACGGCATCCAAGGTTTGACCGGGGACGCGGAAATCATCGATGGCCGCCTGTTCGAAGGTGACGTTGGTGACGTTGCCCGCCGCGGCTTTTTCCCGGGCGATTTCAATCATTTTCGACGAGAAATCGATGGCTTGAATGTGCTTCACATGGGGCGCATGGGCGATGGCGGTCGACCCCGTCCCGCAGCCGAACTCCAGGACTTCCATGTCTGGGCGCAGGTAGTCGCGGGTCACCTGCAGCTTCTTCTGGTAGGCCGCTTCATCGGCGATGGGTTGTTTCGAATAGCGCTTGGCCATCCAGTCCCAAAATCTGCTTGGCCGTGCCATGATAATCTCCGCTTTTTTTTGATCGCGATGGGCGTGAAGGGAAATTCTCCATGCGCCGACGCCGGATAAACTGCGAAATAATGTATCTCGGTGCAAGCCGCGATTCTTGAGGGGCCGAAAAAGGGAAAGCCTCGGAAACGCAGGCGTTTCCGAGGCTTTGATTGGTGGGCGCACAAGGACTCGAACCTTGGACCCGCTGATTAAGAGTCAGCTGCT
>JAJFIG010000265.1 GCA_021775195.1 Rhodospirillales bacterium
CCGAGCGCAACCGGGCCGAGGCGGCCCTGCGCGAAAGCGAGAACCGATTCCGCGACATCGTCGAATCGTCGACGGACTGGATCTGGGAGATGGATGAAAGTCTGCGGTTCTCTTTCTTCTCCAAACGCTTCATGGAGGTCACGGGAATTGATCCCAAGGAATTTCTGGGGGAAACCCGGAAACATCTTGGACAGAACGACATCGACGAGGCGAAGTGGAATCAACACCTGGCGGACCTGGACGCGCGGCAGCCCTTCCGCGACTTCTGCTACGAGTTCGTTTCCCCGGACGGGCGCATCCTGCACTTTTCCGTCAGCGGCAGGCCGGTATTCGATGAAGATGGCCGGTTCACGGGCTACCGCGGCATCGGTTCCGACATTTCGGCCCGTGTCGAGGCCGAGGAACGGGCCCAATCGGCCCAGGAACATCTGGCACTGGCCATCGAAAATATTTCCGAGTCCTTCGTCCTGTTCGACGCCGAAGACCGGATCGTTGTGAGCAACCAGTCCTGGCGGGACCTGAACCGGAATGTCGTCGAATCTACGCGGCCGGGAGTGCGCTTCGAAGACAACCTGCGCGCCATTCTCGACGCCGGCCTTCTCCCGAAGGCAGTCGACCACGAGGAGGAATGGCTGCGCGACCGTATGGAGCGTCACCGAAATCCCGGTGAACCCTTCGAGGTCCAGCGCGAGAACGGTCACTGGATCCTGGTCAGCGAGCAGCGCCTGCCCGACGGCGGCGGCGTCCTCATCGCCAGCGACATCACCGAGCGGAAACGGGCCGAGGAGGCCCTGCGCGAGAGCGAGGCACGGTTCCGGGCGATCGTCGACAACTCGCCCACCAAGATCCACATCAAGGACCTGGAGGGCCGTTACCTGCTCATCAACCACCTGTCGGAAACACTCTTCGGTATAACCGACGCCGAAGCCCGGGGCAAAACATCCAGCGAAATCTTTCCCGCGGAAATGGCGGCGATGTTCGGCAAGCACGACGACGCGGTGGTCACCTCGGGCCAAGCTACCGAGGAAGAGGAAGAGTGGCTGCGCGAGGACGGGTCCCATACCTTCCTGACGGTCAAGTTTCCGATGCCCGACGCCCACGGCAACATCACCGCCATCGGTTCCATCGGCACCGACATCACCGAGCGCAAGCGGACCGAGGAGCGGCTGCGCCTGTTGACCCATGCCATCGAGCAGAGCTCGTCGATGATCCTGATTACCGATGCCGAAGGGCACATCGTCTACGTCAACAAGCAGTTCGAGACCATCACCGGGTTCTCGGCCGCCGAGGTGATCGGCAAGACCCCCGACATCAATCAGTCCGGCGCCACCGACGAAAGGACCTACGAGGAACTGTGGCATGAAATCAGGACGGGGCACGCCTGGCACGGAGAACTCCTGAACAAGAAGAGGAACGGAGACTTCCACTGGGTCGCCGAAACCATCTCGCCGATCAAGAACGACAAGGACGAGATCACCCATTTTCTGGCGGTCAAGGACGACGTCACCGAACGCAAGCGGGCCGAAGCGCAGATCGAGCACCTGGCGCTCCATGACAGCCTGACCAACCTGCCAAACCGGTTTCTCTTCAATGACCGGCTGCGCAAGGCCATCGACCAGTCACAACGCACCGGATCGATGCTGGGGCTCCTGTTCCTCGATCTCGACGACTTCAAGGACGTCAACGATACCCTGGGCCACGATATCGGCGACAAGCTGCTCAAGGCGGTTGCCGGCCGGCTGCAGTCCTTTATCCGTGACAGTGATAGCGTCGGACGGCGAAACACGACCCTGGCCCGCCTCGGTGGCGACGAATTCACGGTGCTGCTGACCAACATCGCCGACCCCGTGGGAGCGGCGACGGTTGCCGAAAGAATCATCGCGGACCTGTCACGGCCGTTCGCCGTGGGCCGCAACGAGATTCACACCGGCGTCAGCATCGGCATCGCCATCCATCCCGATCACGGCGCCGATCCCGAACAGCTGCTCAAGAACGCCGACCTGGCACTCTACCGGTCGAAGGCCGAGGGCCGGAGCATGTACCATTTCTACAGCCAGGAAATGGGCACCGCCGTCCTGGCCCGCAAAGATCTGGAATCCGAACTGCGCCAGGCCCTGGACGACAGGCAATTGTGGCTCGCCTACCAGCCACAGGTGGATGCGAAAAGCGAGCGCATGGTCGGCATGGAAGCGCTGCTGCGCTGGGACCATCCGACCCGCGGAACAGTGGCGCCCAATGAGTTCATTCCCATCGCCGAGGCGACCGGCCTGATCGTGCCCATCGGAGAATGGGTCCTGCGAGAAGCCTGCCGGCAAAACAAGGTATGGCAGGATGCCGGCCTGCCGTCGTTGCCAGTGGCGGTCAACCTTTCCGCCGTGCAGTTCCGCCAGACCGATCTGGTAGCCACGGTAGATCAGGTGCTTACCGAGTCACACCTCGAACCCATGTACCTGCACCTGGAGATCACCGAGAGCGTCGTCATGCATGACAGCGCGATGAACCAGGAGAAACTGCAGCGCCTGGAGGATCTGGGCACCAAGGTCGCGCTGGACGATTTCGGCACCGGATACTCGTCGCTCAGTTACCTGACCCAGTTCCCGGTCGCCAAGATCAAGCTCGACAGCAGTTTCGTCCAGGATATCGCCCACGACACCAGCAATGCCGCGATCGTGCGGGCGATTGTTACCTTGGGTCACAACCTGGGCATGCGGGTCAACGTCGAGGGGGTCGAAACCCGGGATCAGGCGAAAATCCTGAGATCCTATGGCGTCGACGAAATTCAGGGGTACCTGTTCAGCCATCCCCTGAAACCCGATGACGTACCCAAGTTCCTGGTGGAAAATCTGGCCAAGACGGGCCTGCGGATGAAGGCCGTTTCCGAAGCGGCCGAGTCCCTTGACGAGAGCGTGGCTCCGCTGCTCCACAACATCCGCGTATCCTGACACATAGGGCCGTGCTGTCGGAAAATCCGAGACAACGCCGTCTCGCATCTGCATAGTTGATTAATCGAGTAACGGCACGCCGCCGCTACGGACGGCGTGGAATCACGGCGTCATCGAACAAGGGGAGAAAAGAACCATGGATGTAAGGGCAGCGGTGGCCTTCGAGGCCGGCAAGCCGCTCAGCATCGAAACCGTTCAACTGGAGGGACCGAAGGCGGGCGAAGTCCTGGTGGAAGTCAAGGCCACCGGCATCTGCCACACGGACGCCTTCACACTCTCGGGGGACGACCCGGAGGGCCTGTTCCCGGCCATCCTCGGCCACGAGGGCGCGGGGGTGGTGGTCGAGGTGGGCAACGGGGTGACATCCCTGGAGGTGGGGGACCACGTGATCCCGCTTTACACGCCCGAATGCCGGACCTGCAAGTTCTGCCTCTCGGGCAAGACCAATCTGTGCCAGGCAATTCGCGAGACCCAGGGTCGGGGTGTCATGCCCGACGGCACCAGCCGGTTTTCCCTGGGCGGCGATGCCATTTGTCATTACATGGGCACGTCGACGTTCGCCAACTACCCGGTGCTGCCCGAAATCGCAGCGGCGAAAATCCGCAAGGACGCGCCCTTCGAAAAGGTCTGCTACATCGGATGCGGGGTCACAACCGGCATCGGCGCGGTCATCAACACGGCCAAGGTGGAGCCCGGCTCCAACGTCGCCGTCTTCGGTCTCGGTGGCATCGGCCTCAACGTCATCCAGGGCGCTCGCCTGGTCGGCGCCGACAAGATCATTGGCGTCGATCTCAACCCCGAAAGACAAGCGCTGGCGGAAAAATTCGGCATGACCGACTTTATCAATCCGGCCGATGTCGATGACGTGGTGGCGGCGGTCGTCGATCTTACGGACGGCGGAGTGGATTACAGTTTCGAGTGCATCGGCAACGTCCAGACCATGCGCCAGGGGCTGGAATGCTGCCACAAGGGCTGGGGCGAAAGCGTCATTGTCGGCGTTGCCGGCGCCGGTCAGGAGATCGCGACGCGGCCCTTCCAACTGGTCACGGGCCGGGTCTGGCGCGGGACCGCCTTCGGCGGCGCCAGGGGCCGCACCGACGTGCCCAAGATCGTCGACTGGTACATGCAGGGGAAAATCAATATCGACGACCTGATCACTCACGTGATGCCGCTGGAACAGATCAACGACGCCTTCGACTTGATGCACGAAGGAAAATCCATTCGCAGCGTTGTGACGTTTTAACCCATCACCACGTTGCCAACCTGAATACGACCGGGCGCCGGATTCCCACCGGCGCCCGGTGTCTATTCGGTGAGAGGTGCCGACGTTCCCCAGGTACCGGAGTAAACGAAATCTCCGATCGGCCGGCGTTGCCGCAGGGACTCGGCGCGGCGGCGCTGATCGTCGGTCAGGGCGTCCAAAACCTCGGCGTAACCGATTGCGATGACGGCGACCGGCTCAAATTTCTCCGGGATAGCGAATGAGTCCCGTGCCCGCCCGCCGTCGAAGCCGGCCATGAAGTGTGCACCGAGTCCCAGCGCCGTGGCCTGGAGAGCGAGCTGGGCCGAGGCAAGGCCGACGTCGTGGAAGGCGTGGCGGTTGGGCTTGCCGTTATGATCGAAGACCATCCTGGCAACGGACAGCATCAGAACCGGAGCGCCGCCCGCCCAAGCCTGGTTGCCTGGGGCCAGGCAATCCAATAGACGGGCGAAGTCGTCGGATTCGCCGCGGATGGCGACGATGAAAGCCCATGGCTGTTCGTTGTAGGACGACGGCGCCCAGCGGGCAGCCTCCAGAAGGGACCGCAGGACCGCTGGTTCGACCGCGCGGTCCTTAAAGGTGCTGGGGCTCCAGCGACGCTGGATGACTTCATGCACGGGGCTGTCGACGGTTGCTGGATTTTCCATTGCCTCATACCAAAGCTTGATGATGTTTCCGTTACCGGGGCGAGGTCATCCCGTCCCACCCGCGCCAACACGCCGGCGCGGCAGGAGGCATGAAAGCCGTCCCCACAATGTTGGCTGCCGCCTCCCGCATTTCAATGAGAAGCGGAGGAGACCCGCGTCAACGGCCGCCGAATATCTTCTGCAGATTGTCGAACCCGGCCTGATAGATGCCCTGGACGGCCTTGACGGCATCGTTTTCCGGAGTACCCATGGGTTTGAAATCGCTGGACCATTCGATGGTGCAATCGTCGCCTTCGCCGCTGACCCGGATGGTGGCGGAGTAATTGGCCACCGGCAGTGGACTTTCGACGATGCTGTAGGTGTAGGCGCGCCCCTCGTCATCGGTCATTTCGAGGCGTTCGCGGACGACGCCGCCGCCGACGAGGTGAAGGGTGCGTATGGTGGCGCCGTCTTCCTCTGTCAACTCGCTCTTGGCGATGGCGGGGTGCCAGTCGGGAGTGGCATTGAAGCCTCCGATCAACTCCCAAACCTTCTCGGCGGGAACCCCCACCTTGGTCGACATGGAAAGCTTTGACATAAGTCCTCCCCTTGTTTTTCGATATCGTTGGTTGCCCTAAGTCCCCCCGATGCTACACCAAGGTAACGGCCCAGGTCACGCCCACCGTGGACGGGAACAGGGATGATTGGAACTGGTGGCGGGATGACCGTCAGGCAACGTTGGTTGTCCGTCCCGGAAGGATGTTGGTCGTTTCGAGGAATTCGGGAACGGCGCCAGCCTCGATGGGGCGGCTGAAATAAAATCCCTGAATTTCGTCGACACCGTAATAGGCAAGGATTTCCAATTGCTCGCGTGTCTCCACTCCTTCGACGTTGACCCGCATGCCGAGACTGTGGCCAAGGTTGACCACGGCCTTGATGATGGCGGCGTTGCTGGTGTCGTGGGCAATTTCGTGAACGAAGCTGCTGTCCAACTTGATCTTGTCGACGGGAAACTGGGTCAGGTAGCTGAGTGACGAATATCCGGTACCGAAATCGTCCAAGGAAACCTTGATGCCCCGTTGATGGAAATCACGCAGACTGTCGACCGCCCCCTCCTGCATGAGGACACTTTCGGTGATTTCGACATGCAGACACTGGGACTCCAAGCCGGTCTCGTCGAGGGTTTGCTCGACGGTATTCACCAGGTCCTCCTGACGGAATTGTACGGCGGAGAAATTGACCGACACGGTCAGGGGTGGAAGACCGGCCTCCTGCCATGTCTTGTTTTGCCGGCAGGCCTCATGCAGGACCCATTTGCCGATGGGCACGATCAGGCCGGTGGCTTCGGCGATGGGAATGAATTCGACGGGTGAAATGAGACCCCGATCGGGATGGTTCCAACGCAACAGGGCCTCCACGCCGACCATTTGGCCGTTCTTGATGTCGAGCAAGGGCTGGTACGCCAACCAAAGTTGATCCCTGGCGATGGCTTCACGGAGGTCCCGCTCGAGGGCACGCCGGGCGAGGACCTTGGTCTCCATTTCCGCGTTG
>JAJFIG010000266.1 GCA_021775195.1 Rhodospirillales bacterium
TCCCGGTCCTGGTGACCGAGCAATACCCGGAGGGACTAGGCCATATCGTCCCCGAATTGCAGGGACTGGCACCCAATGCCAAGACCCTGGAAAAAATGCATTTTTCCTGCATGAACGACGACCGATTCGCGGCACAGTTCAAGGCACTGGGGCGGAGCCAGGCGGTGATCGTCGGCATGGAGGCCCATATCTGTGTCATGCAGACGGGCGTCAACCTGATGGAGGAAGGGTTTGAAACCTTCGTCGTGACGGACGCCACCTCTTCGCGCAGTCCGGAAAGCGAGAAGGCCTGCCTTGACCGCCTGAGCGCCGCCGGGGCCGGTATCGTGACCACGGAAATGGTGGTTTTCGAGTGGCTGGGCCGGGCCGGTACGCCGGAATTTCGGGAAATTCTGGCGCTGGTCAAGTAAGGATTCGGAAATGTCGGGAAAAACTCCCCTGATTCTGCTTCCCGGGCTTTTGTGTGACGGGGCGCTGTGGCGCCACCAGGCGGAATCTCTTGGCGATATTGCCGACATCACCGTCGTGGACCTGACCCGCGACGAGCGTCTCGACGTCATGGCTCGGGTGATTCTCAAGGGGGCGCCGGAGACCTTCGCCCTGGCCGGGCTGTCCATGGGGGGATATCTGGCGCTGGAGATCATGCGCCAGGCACCGGGCCGGGTGGAACGCCTGGCGTTGCTCGATACCTCGGCGCGCCCCGACACAGCGGAACAGGCCGAACGCCGCCGCGGATTTATCGAACTGACCCACAAGGGCGAGTTCAAGGGGGTCACGGAGCGGCTGTTGCCCCTTTTGATCCATCCCGACCGTACCGGCGACCGTGATCTGACCGGGACCGTCATGGGCATGGCCGAACGTGTCGGCAAGGAAGCGTTCATCCGCCAGCAGCACGCGATCATGGCGCGCCCGGACGGCCGCGATGCCCTCGCCTCCATAACCTGCCCGACCCTGGTCCTGTGCGGGCGCCAGGATGGGCTGACACCGCTTTCCGTGCACGAGGAACTGGCCCGGCTCATTCCGGCAGCCGCCCTGGTGATTGTCGAGGATTGCGGCCACCTGCCACCCTTGGAGCGGCCGCGCACGGTCAGTGCCGTTCTACGCTACTGGCTGCGTGCCTCGTGACCAAAGGAGACAATAATCCATGCCCGGCCTGATCCTGCCCTATCGGGGTGTGACGCCAAGCCTCTCCGAAGGAGTGTTCGTGGCGCCGTCGGCCAGTGTCATCGGCGACGTGGAGATCGGCGAGGACACCAATATCTGGTTCAGCGTCGTCGTTCGCGGCGATGTCAACGTGGTCCGCATCGGTGCCCGTACGAATCTGCAGGACGGGACCATCGTCCATGTGGACTCGGCCAAGTACGGGACCTTCATCGGTAACGATGTTACCGTCGGCCATGCCGCGGTGGTCCACGCCTGCACGGTCGAGGACAAGTGTTTCATCGGCATGCAGGCGACGATCATGGACGGAGCGGTGGTGGAGAGTGGCGCCATGGTTGCCGCCGGCGCGCTGGTAACGCCCGGCAAGCGGATCACCGGCGGTTACCTTTGGGCCGGCGTGCCCGCCAGGCGTGTTCGTCCGGTCAATGCCACGGAACAGGAGATGATCGACGTGGTTCCCGGCCATTACGTTGATCTGGCGCGGGAATACCTGGACGTCGGCGTTTAAGCCGCCAAAGGTCGCGGGGACACCCTCGTTTGCGCCGCCTTCGGAGTATGGTATTTCCTATAAGACAAGAAACATAAGGGTTTCCCGGGATAAACGAGGCGCTGCCCATGAACCAGAAGACGGACGTCATTCGCGTGATCATGGCCAAGGTGGGGCTGGACGGTCACGACCGGGGGGTCAAGGTGGTGGCGCGCTGCCTCCGGGACGCGGGCATGGACGTCATCTATACGGGACTCCACCGCACCCCGGACGAGGTGGTCGCGGCGGCCGTCCAGGAGGATGTCGACGTCCTCGGGGTCAGCCTGCTATCGGGGGCCCACATGACTATCATTCCGCGGATGATCGACCAGCTCAGGGAAAGCGGTGCCGGTGATATCATTCTCGTGGCTGGCGGGGTGATGCCCGACGAGGATGCCGAGGTCCTGAAGGAAATGGGCGTGGCCGAGGTCTTGCTTCAGGACACGCCGCCCGACGCCATTGTCGATACCATCCGCAGGCTGGTTGCGGAGCGCGGCCCCCGTTAGGGGGGGGCTGGCAGGGAAGGGGGTATCGTGGAATTCTGGTCCTATCCGCCGAACTACGATCCGGATTACATGCCGGACCCGTCCAGCCGCTACTGGTTTCCCGTGCGCGAGACCATGGACCCCGGTGAGCGGGAAAAGGCCATTGCCGCGCGCTTGCGCGAGGTCATGACCTATGCCTACGCCAACGCGCCCTTTTACCGTCGCAAATGGGACGAGGCGGGCATCCATCCCGACCATATCCGGACCCTCGAGGATTTCGAGCGCGTCCCGGTGACAACCAAGGCGGAATTGCGCCAGAGCCAGGCCCAGGCCGAACCCTTCGGCGATTACCTTTGCGTTCCGGAATCGGAGGTCCACCACATCCACGGGACCTCGGGAACCACCGGCCGGCCGACCATTTTCGCCATCGGCCGGGACGACTGGGGGACCATCGCCAACAATCAGGCGCGGGTGATGTGGGCCATGGGCCTGCGGCCGGGTGACATCGTCTTCGTCGCCTCGATCTTCAGCCTCTACATGGGATCGTGGGGTACCCTTCTGGGCAGCGAGCGGCTGCGCACGAAGTGCTTCCCCTTCGGGGCCGGGGCCCAGGGGATGACGTCCCGTGCCGCGATGTGGATGCAACTGGTCAAGCCCAAGGCCTTCTACGGCACCCCGTCCTATGCCCTGCACCTGGCCGAGGTCGCCGGCGACGAAGGGCTGGACCCGCGAGATTTCGGGCTCGAGATCATGTTCTTTTCGGGCGAACCGGGCGCCTCCATCCCCAGCATCCGCCAGCGTATCGAGGACCATTACGGGGCCCAGGTCATCGACAGCGGCTCCATGGCCGAGGTGACGCCGTGGCTGAACCTGGCGGGCAGCGCCGAGACCGAGGGCATGCTGGTCTGGCAGGACCTGGTCTATACCGAGGTCTGCGACCCCAAGACCTACGCCCGGGTGCCCTACGGTAGCCAGGGGACGCCGGTCTATACCAACCTGGAGCGCACTTCCCAGCCGATGATCCGCCTGGTCTCGGGCGACCTGACCCATTGGACCGACGGGCCGACGCCCTGCGGGCGCACCTACCCACGCCTGCCCCAGGGAATATACGGGCGTATCGACGACATGTTCACCATCCGCGGCGAGAACATCTATCCCAGCGCCATCGATTCGGTCCTCAACGAATGCCCGGGCTACGGCGGCGAGCATCGCATCATCATGTCCCGTGAGGGTGCCATGGACGAACTGCTCGTGCGCATGGACGCAAAGCCCGACATCTACGATGCCGGGGAGGAGTCCCTGGCGCGGATGCGGCGGATAGCGGAAGAAGACCTGCGCCGGGTACTGGGGGTCCGGGCGCGTATCGAGGTCGTTGAAGCTGGGGTGATCCCGCGCACAGACTTCAAGGCCCGCCGGGTGGTCGACGACCGCGATCT
>JAJFIG010000267.1 GCA_021775195.1 Rhodospirillales bacterium
GGCCATGTACTGGAAAAATCCCAGGGTCGACAGGCGCAGGCGCTTGGCGGCCTGGGCGAAGAGGATCAACGGCGATGCGGTGACCACACCTGAGAACACCAGCAGCATGTCCAGCCTCCAGCCTTGCCCGGTGAACACTCCGCTGCCCTCGTATCCCAGATAGATCAGATAGCCCAGGGCGAGGGGGCAGACGATGAGGGTCTCGACGAACAGGCCGGTGAAGGCGTCGACCATGGCGACCTTGCGGATCAGCCCGTAAAGGCCAAAGGAGACGGCCAGCGTCAGCGCGATCCACGGCAACTGGCCGTATTGCGCCAACATGTTGCCGACCCCCGCCACGACCAGCAATACCGCGCACCATTGCCATCGGTTCAACCGCTCGCGCAGGAACAGAACGCCGAGGACGACGAGGACCAGGGGGTTGATGAAGTACCCGAGGCTGGTTTCCAGGACCTGCTCATGAGTGACGGCCCAGATGAAGATCAACCAGTTGATGCTGACCAGCAGCGAGGAGACGGTGAGGGTGGCGAGAAGCCGGCCGTTGGTCAGGGTCGCCCTGACGGCGTGCCAGCGGCCGAGGACGAACAGCAGCAGGGCGACAAGGACAAGCGACCAGACGATGCGGTGAGCGAGGATCTCCAGCGAGGAGACCTCGGCGACGGCCTTGAAGTATATGGGCGCGCCGCCCCAGATGAGGAAGGCGCCGAAGGCGTAAAAGGCGCCGACGATAGTGTCTTCGGGGGCGTTGGCTCCCTTCCGGTCTCCATCCGTGGGGCCGGCATCGGCGTTCGGTGCTTGCAAGAGAGACCTCGTCCGTTCGGACGGACGATAGACCCTGGAATTGAACTGGTCTACGGACTCCTGGTGCGGACCGCGAGAACCCCGTTGGTGGCGAGGGCGCCGATGACGATCATCCCGCCGAGCAAGGCCAGGGCAGTAGGCACCTCACCGACACCGAGCCAGACCCACAGGGGACCCAGGACGGTCTCGACAAGGGCCAGCAGCGCGACCTCGGCCGCCGGGACCGATCGGGTGCCGCCGAGGAACATGGACAGGGAAAGGGGCAGCAGGACGAAGCCGAGGAACGCCAGGATCTGGAAATCACCGGCGGAGACCGCGGCCGGGTTGATCAGGGGCAGGACGATGGCGGCGGACAGAAATCCCGACAGGCAAAGGGCCGGCATCATGTCGTGTTGCCGGGCCCGGCGCAGGACGACCAGGTTGAGTCCGTGCAGGAATGCGGTGAGCATCGCCAGCAGGTCGCCGGCCCAGGATCCGCCGCCCAGGGAACCGATGAAGATTATGATGATGCCGCCGGCCGCGGTCCCGATGGTGAACCAGGTCCGTTTTTGGACGGGCTCGCCGATCAAACCCCAGCCGAGGATGGCGCTGAAGAGCGGCATGGTTGCCAGGATCACCAGGGTGTTGGCCACCGTGGTCTGGGTGATGGCGCCGATGAAGGTGAGGTTGGCGCCGGTCATCAGGAGCGTCGATATCAGCCCCAGCCGACCCGGGGCCATGACCACGTCCAGGATCCGGCGGCGATAGCGGACGACGAGCAGGGTGGCGAGGCTGATCCCCATGAACAGGGAGCGGTAGAAAATAATTTCCCACACCCCCGCGTGCTGGATCAGGCGCAGCAGCAAGCCGTCGGGGCTGAGGATGGCCATGCCCGACGCCGACAGGAGCAGGCCGCGTAGATAGATGGTTCGAGGAGTGGGTGAGCCGTCCACCATGAGGTTCCCGGGTCAGGCGTGGACGGAGGTGTTTACTAGCCTTATGCGGCGAGGTCCAGCGACGGTTTGGATGTCCCAGGTCCGAGCAGGGCGGAAAGGACGTCGGCGGTGCGGATGTAGGCGTCCTGAGCCTGAGTGAATTCGGCAAGGGCCGGATTGGCGGCGTCGCGGCGGCTGGAACCTTCCTTCTCGTCTCGTTTTTCCGCCTGCAGTTCCGCCTCTGCCTGCTGCAGCATCTGTTTCGCCTGGTTGGCGACGGCGCGGTCCTGGGCCGAGGGGTTCGCCGGTGCCTGGGCGGCGCGGATGACGATCTCCATCTTGGCGATGGTCGCCGCGGGATCACGCTCCGGGCTGACGTCGATCTTGACCTCGCCACTGACGGCATATTGGCGCCCGTCGGGGCCGCGTTCGAATTCGAATGTGGGCAGGCCGCCATAGGGCCCGGCGGCGGCGGCATGGGCCCGTTCATGGCGGCGGACTTCCTGGTCCCGGGTCTTGAGCTCGCTGACCACCTGCTGTTCTTCCTGGGTCAGGCTCTGGGCGTTGGCTTGGTCGTCTTGCTCCTGGCCTTGGCCGCCACCGTCTTTTCGTTGTTTATCTTCCTGGGCTGCAAGAAAAGTGTCGGCGTCGGCCAGGGGCTGGGAGATGTGGCTGGCCGGGGCCGGGGCGGCGTCGTCCCGGGATGGCGGCGGCGTGCTTTCGGCGACGCGCACGCCGGCCCTCGGGGCATGTTCTACCCGAGGGACACTTCCGGCAAAGAGGGCGATCGATGAAATCATCATCGTGGAGACAATCCCCGCCGCGTTTAAACAACAAAACCCCGCCGGCCGCCGAGCCGCCGGGCATTCTGACCCACCATTACCGATCCAGAATAGGAGGCGAATATTAAAAATTGGTCAATGGCGTGCCCAGTTCAAGTTTAAGTGGATCGGGCAGAGGGATGTTTGCCATGGCATGACTTCTTTGATCGCCTATATTAGGAAATACGCCGTCGGAAATAGTGGATACCGTTCGTGTAGTCCGCTCGAGATATGGGAGCTTTCTCCGTGACCATGACCCGGACCATCGAGGAAAAGGTGCGGACGGCCTTGTCGCCGACCCATCTGGAAGTGATCAACGAAAGCCACATGCACAGTGTGCCGCCGGGGTCGGAATCCCATTTCAAGCTGGTGATCGTCTCGGCTGCTTTCGAGGGCAAGTCCTTGGTCCAGCGTCATCAGGCGGTGAACAAGGTTCTCGCCGACGAACTTCGCAACAGCCTTCACGCGCTGTCCATGGAGACCCTGACCGGTTCCGACTGGGAAACGCGTAACCAGTCGACCTTCGCATCGCCACCCTGTCACGGCGGGAGCAAGACGGACGCCTGATGGGATAACCTGCGCCGAGAACCGTGTTGCCGTGCCCGCCGTGCGGGAGTATCACCGGGGCCATGTTTTTCACCTTGTCCAAGCTCCTCTGGCTGATCGTCGACCCGGGAAATTTTCTGCTCTTGTTGCTGTGCCTGGGAGCGGTGCTGCTATGGACGCCATGGCGGCGGGCCGGGCGGCGCCTCGTTGCCGGTGTCGCGATCGTCGGCGTGATGCTGGCGACCCTGCCCCTGGGGGCCGTGCTCCTGGGAAAGCTGGAGAACCGGTTTCCGGTCGTGACCGAGTTGCCGGAAAGGGTCGATGGCATCATTTCCCTTGGCGGCATGGTCAATCAGTTCGTGACCAAGGCCCGGGGACAGGCGGCCCTCAACGGGGCGGTCGAGCGGTTGACGGAATTCGCAGTGCTCGGGCGACGCTATCCGGAGGCCAGGCTGGTTTTCACCGGTGGTTCGGGGAACGTCTTTCGCCAGGACGTGAAGGAGGCGGATGTCCTGGGGCCGACGCTGAAGGATGCGCTGGGGATGGATCCCGATCGGCTCATCTTCGAGAACCAGTCCCGGAATACCCACGAAAATGCCACCTTCACCCGCAAACTTCTCCAGCCGAAGCCGGGAGAGACCTGGATTCTCGTAACCAGTGCCTTTCACATGCCGCGCGCGGCGGGGGCATTTCGAAAAGCGGGGTGGCGCTTAATTCCCTATCCCGTCGATTTCAACACCACCGGGGACGACGACGTCGGCCTCTCGTTCAGTTTCGGTGGTGGAATAAGGGGTTTCAGTCTCGGTTTGCATGAATGGGCGGGCCTGGCATTCTATTGGTTGACCGACAAGACCGATGCGTTTTTTCCGGCCCCGGACGGTTGACGATTGCTCCCGGGGGTCGCCCTGTGGCAGAAGAGGCCGATACCGGGCTTTGGATTTGATAGGAGAAACCATGACACGTGGCTTCGGTGTGCGGTATTGGGGTGTGATGGGAGTCCTTCTCGGCGTCGCTTTCGCCACGGCTCTTCCGGCCCATGCCGAGCAAAAATCCTTTTCACAGTGGCTCAAGGACCTACGCCAGGAGGCCACCTCCGCCGGCATCGGCACGAACACCCTTGACGCGGCGCTGACCAACATCAAACCCATCCCGCGGGTCGTCGAACTGGATCGCAAGCAGCCGGAATTCACCCTGACCTTCCGTCAGTACATGACGCGGGTGGTGCCCGAGGCTCGGGTGAAAAAGGGCCGGCAACGTCTCAACGAAAACCGGGCGCTGCTCGAGGAAGTTGGCAGGAAGTATGGCGTCCAGCCCCGGTTCATCGTCGCGTTCTGGGGAATCGAAACGGATTTCGGACGGATCAGCGGCGGTTTTCCCGTGGTCCCGGCTCTCGCGACCCTGGCCTATGACGGCCGGCGCAGCGCCTATTTCCGCAAGGAACTCTTGAACGCCCTCAAGATCCTCGATGGCAAGCACATCAAGGTCGCGGACATGAGCGGTTCGTGGGCCGGCGCCATGGGGCAGCCTCAGTTCATGCCGTCGTCAGTCCTGTCCTTCGCCGTCGACCATGACGGCGACGGGCGCAAGGATATCTGGAAC
>JAJFIG010000268.1 GCA_021775195.1 Rhodospirillales bacterium
AGGTCCTCGGCCACCACGACATGACCGTGGCGCAAGTGCTGATGACTCTGGACGATTCCGAGGACCGGCGGCGCTACATCAACGCGCGGAATACGCTCGAAGCGCTTCTCGGCCTCGGCGCCGTGCCCCTGATCAACGAGAACGACACCGTCGCCACCGACGAAATCCGCATGGGCGACAACGACAGACTGGGGGCGCGGGTGGCGGCGATGATCAGCGCCGACACCCTGGTGCTGCTGTCGGATATCGACGGCCTCTATACCGCCGATCCCCGCCTCGATCCCGAGGCCACGGTGGTCCCGGTAATCCGCGAGATGACCCCCGAGATCGAGGCCATGGGCGGCAAGGCTCCGGTCGGCGACAGCTCCGGTGGTATGGTGACCAAGCTGGCGGCGGCCAAGGTCTGCCTGGCCAACGGCTGCCGCATGGTGATCGCCGACGGCAAGGACCTGCATCCCCTCAGCCGCATCGAAGACGGGGAGCCCTGCACCTGGTTCCTGCCCTCGGCCAATCCGCGGACGGCGCGCAAGCGCTGGATCGCCGGAGCACTGAAGATCGTCGGCACGATCATCGTCGACGGCGGGGCGCTGAAGGCGCTGAAACAGGGCAAGAGTCTGCTGCCGGCGGGCGTGACCGCGATCGAGGGCAAGTTCCAGAAAGGCGCCGCGGTGGCGGTGCGCACTGCCGACGGCACCGAGGTGGCGCGGGGCTTGAGCGCCTATTCGGCCGCCGACGGGCGCCGCATCATGGGCCATAAAACCGGTGAAATCGAAGGAATACTCGGCTACCGTGGCCGGGACGAGATGATTCACCGGGACGATCTGGTGCTCGGCTGAGGGGGTCTGGATGACGGCGATGACCGCAGTGGAAACGGTGGAGGCCACCGGTGGCGAGGATATTCCCGCCCTGGTGCGCCGCATCGGAGAGCAGGCCAAGGCTGCCGCCGAGGTTCTGGCCACGGCGTCGGCGGAGGCCAAGGACAAGGCCCTGACCGCCGCCGCCGCCAGCCTGCGGGAACGGGGCCGGGACCTGCTTGGCGCCAACGCCAAGGACATGGAGGCGGGAGAGCGGAAGGGGCTGAGCAAGGCCCTGCTCGACCGCCTTGCCCTCGACGACGGGCGCATCGAGGCCATGGCCCGGGGCCTTGAGGACATCGCCGGGCTCGATGATCCCGTGGGCGCGGTGATGGCGGAATGGGAGCGCCCCAACGGCCTCAGGATTTCGCGGGTGCGGGTGCCGCTTGGGGTCATCGGCGTGATCTATGAATCGCGGCCCAATGTCACCGCCGACGCCGGTGCGCTGTGCCTGAAGGCGGGGAACGCCGCCATCCTGCGCGGCGGCTCGGAAAGTTTCCATTCTTCAGGGGCTATCATGGACTCGCTTGGTGCCGGGTTGGCGGCGGCGGGACTGCCGGCAGCGTCGCTGCAGCGCATCGCTACCCGCGACCGGGCGGCGGTGGGCGAGATGCTGCGCCTGACCGATTTCATCGACGTCATCGTGCCCCGGGGCGGCAAATCGCTGATCGAAAGGGTCAGCGCCGAAAGCAAGGTGCCCCTGTTCAAGCATCTGGAGGGCATCTGTCATACCTACGTCCATGGGGCGGCGGACCTGGAGATGGCGCGCAAGGTGGTGGTCAACGCCAAGATGCGGCGTACGGGGATCTGCGGTACCACCGAGACCGTGCTGGTGGACAAGGTCGCCGCGGCGACACACCTGGGGCCGATCATCGACGACCTGATCACCGCCGGATGCGAAGTGCGGGGCGACGGGGCGGCCCAGGCGGCGGATCAGCGGGTGGTGCCGGCGACCGCGGAAGACTGGGACACGGAGTACCTGGACTCGATCATCTCGGTGGCGGTGGTCGACGGTGTCGACGCGGCCATCGCCCACATCGCGCGGCACGGCTCCGAACACACGGAAGCCATCATCACCGAGGACGCGGCGGCGGCCGAGACCTTCCTCAACCGGGTCGGCAGCGCCATCGTCATGGTCAACACCTCGACCCAGTTTGCCGACGGCGGCGAATTCGGCATGGGGGCGGAGATCGGCATCTCGACAGGCAAGCTCCACGCCCGCGGTCCCGTGGGTGTCGAGCAACTGACCACTTTCAAGTACCTGGTCCGCGGGGCGGGCCAGTGCCGTTCCTGAGCGACGCTCCCTTGTCATCCTCCAATGGGAAATCCCCGCCGCGGGCGGGCAAGGTTCGGCGCATCGGCCTTCTTGGCGGATCCTTCAACCCGGCCCACGACGGACACCGGCACATCAGTCGGCAGGCCCTCGATCACCTGAGGCTGGACGAGATCTGGTGGCTGGTTTCGCCCCTGAACCCGCTCAAGTCGGCCGCCGGCATGGCGCCCTTCGACGAGCGCGTGGCCTCGGCCAGGGCGGTTGCTGGCGATCCCCGGATCATCGTCAGCGACCTCGAACGGGAGCTCGGGACCCGCTACGCCGTCGATACCCTGCCGCTGCTGCAGGAGCGCTTCCCGGACTCCCGGTTCGTTTGGATCATGGGTGCCGACAACCTGATACAGGTGCCACAGTGGCGGGACTGGCGGACCGTCTTCCGGACGCTTCCCATTGCGGTTTTCGCCCGGCCCTCCTATTCTTTCAGGGCGTTGTCGGGTCGGGCAGCACGGCGGTTCGCCCGGTATCAGGTGCGGGAATCCCGCATCGGCGACCTGGCGGAAATGCGGCCGCCGGCCTGGGCCTTCGTATTCGGTGGGCTGCATACCACCTCGGCGACGCGGATCCGAGCCCAGCGCGCCACCCTGGCGGGGCGCCGGGGTCACGGGAAAACGGGATAAAAGGAGCTGGCCATACCACGACATGCGAAGACGTCACCGGCGGGCACGGAGCTGCTCGGCCTGGTGGAAACGTCACTGGATGACGACAAGGCGCAGGACGTCATCGTCATCGACCTCGCGGGCAAGACCGACATCGCCGACTACCTGGTCATCGCCTGCGGAACCTCCCAGCGCCAGATCGGCGCCATGACCCAACACATCCAGGCAAAACTGAAGGCAAGCGGCCTCAAGGGCGTCGCCGTCGAGGGCATGACCCAGTGCGACTGGGTGCTTATCGACGCCGGCGACGTGGTGGTTCACCTGTTCCGCCCCGAGGTCCGGGCCTTCTACAGTCTGGAGAAAATGTGGGGCGGGCCGGGACCGGACACGCAGACCGGGACCGGACCGGCGGCCGGGCTGGGCGCCTAGACGGCGCCTAGGCAGACCGGGCGCCGAGCGCGGAGATGCGCATCCTGATCGCGGCGGTGGGCCGCTTCGGCGGCCGCCGGGGAGGACCTGAATGCGCCCTTTTCGAGCACTACGCGGAACGGATAACGCCGCCTCCGGCCCTCAGGGAAGTGGAGGAGAAGCGGCCCCTGCCGGCACCCCGGCGGCGGCGGCGGGAAGGAGAACTGCTGCTGACCCAGGTGCCCAAGGGCGCGGTCACGGTGGCTCTCGACGAGCGGGGGCGGTCGCTTTCAAGCGCCGACTTCGCCCGCCGGCTGGCGGCGTGGCGGGATGAGGGGGTGCGTGACGTGGCGTTCCTTATCGGCGGCGCCGACGGCCACGACAAGGCGGTGACCGATGGGGCCCACCTGGTGCTCTCCCTGGGCGTCATGACCTGGCCCCACCTGATGGTGCGGGGGCTGCTGGCGGAACAGATCTATCGGGCGCAGTGTATCAACAGCGGGCATCCCTACCATCGGGAGTGATTGGGGTTAACCGGATGCTAACCCCCTAGAGGCTATTGAAAGAGACAATTCCCACTTATATTGGAAGCATGCAAAATAACCCCAGCGCCGGCACCCGGCCCCGTCCCGTGGTTCTCTGCATACTCGACGGATGGGGTGAACGGGCCGAGCCCGAAAACAACGCCATCGCCCTGGCCAGCACTCCCAACTGGGACGGACTGGTGGACGCCTTTCCCAAGGCGACGCTGCTGACGTCGGCCGAGGACGTCGGCCTGCCCGCCGGGCAGATGGGCAACTCCGAGGTCGGGCACATGAACCTGGGCGCCGGGCGGGTGGTGATGCAGGACCTGCCGCGCGTCGACGCCGCCGTCGCCGACGGTACCCTGGCCGCCAACCCCGGTCTCCGGGACCTGATCGAACGGCTGCGGGCGAGCGGCGGCACCTGCCACCTTATGGGACTGCTGTCGCCGGGCGGGGTCCATTCCCACCAGGACC
>JAJFIG010000269.1 GCA_021775195.1 Rhodospirillales bacterium
ATAGGCCAATTCGTGCAGGTTGGTCTTGCCGACGATAACGGCGCCGGCATTCTTCAGCCGTTCGACAACGGCGGCGTCAAAGTCGGGTACCCAGTCGGCGAAAAGGGGCGAGCCGTACGTGGTCGGCACGCCCTTGGTGGCGAACAGGTCCTTGACCGCCACGGGAACGCCGTGGAGGGGGCCAAGGCAGGTGCCGGACCTGATGGCGGCCTCGGCTTCGCGGGCCGTCTGGCGGGCGCTGTCAGCGGTGACGGTGATATAGGCGTTGAGGTGGTCGTTGTGCTCTTCGATGCGGGCCAGTACGGCCTCGGTGACATCTAGCGGCGAGACCTCACCTGCGGCGATACGGGGCGCGATTTCGGCGATTGAGGCATAGGCGAGATCAATCAAGACCCTCTTCCTTCGCCGTCGGCACCCGGAATACCGCCGCCGGCTCGACGTCGCGCAAGCGGGCTTCCCATTGATCGAGGAGAGTGACGCTGGCCACGGCGGCGATCAGGCGGTCGCGGCAGGCTTCGGCTTCCTCCTGGCCGAGTTCGTGGCCGAAGATCGTGCGGGCCATGTCCTGGAGTTCGGCGGTGGATGGTTTCTTCATGAATTGTCACCCAAGGTTGTTGATTGTTGACGAGTGTAGCAGATTGGTAGAGCCGGATCGGTGAAATCCGGAATAATTGCCCAAACCGCGTGGGGCTGGCGGCACCCGTCATCTCCGGGTTGCATTTCGCCCGCGATGGCTCAATATGCGGGCGTCAGCATGAGGAGGGGGCAAGTCCCATGACCGAAGAGGTTTTCCGCGACGACGCCTACGCCAGGTCCTGCGAGGCCACCGTTATCACCGCCGATGAAAAAGGCATTCGGCTCGACCGCACAGTTTTCTATCCAATGGGTGGCGGCCAGCCCGGCGATACCGGTGTGCTTCGCACCGAGGACGGGCGCTCGGTGGCCATCGTCAATACCGTCAAGGACCGGGACACCGGCGAACACCTGCACCTTGCCGAGGATGGCGCCGACACCTTGGCGCCCGGTGATAAGGTGAGCGCCGAGCTCGACTGGGAGCGGCGCTACAGGCACATGCGCATGCATACCTGCCTGCACCTGCTTTGCGCCGTTGTGCCGGGCGGGGTGACCGGGGGCTCGATCGGCGCCGAAAAGGGACGGCTGGATTTCGACCTGCCCGACCAGACCCTGGACAAGGACCACATCACCGCCGAGCTCAACCGCCTGGTCGCGGAGGACCACGCGGTCAACGCCTCCTGGATCACCGATTCGGAAATGGACTCCAATCCGGACCTGGTGCGTACCATGTCGGTGAAGCCGCCCTCGGGCGCCGGGCGGGTGCGGTTGATGGACGTGGCGGGCGTCGACCTGCAGCCCTGCGGCGGCACCCACGTGAAATCCAGCGCCGAGATCGGCCGGGTACGGGTCGGCAAGATCGAGAAAAAGGGCAAGCACAACCGCCGCGTCAACGTCGTGTTCGACGAATGATTTTGGGCGGGAAAACGGAGATCAGATCGTGAGCGTCACCTATTCCATCGAACCGGACCTGGACCCGGCGGAGTTCACCGATGTGCTGGTGCGCTCGACCCTGTCCGAGCGGCGCCCGGTGGCCGAGGCCGAGCGCATCGCCACCATGGTCGGGAACGCCGACCTGATCGTCTGTGCCCGCGACGCCGGTGGACGCCTGATCGGTGTTGCCCGGTCGCTGACCGACTTCAGTTATTGCTGCTACCTGTCCGACCTGGCGGTGGACGAGGCGCATCAGGGAAGCGGTATCGGCCGTGAATTGATCCAACGCACCCACACGGCGGCCGGGTCGGGGACGACGCTGCTGCTGTTGTCGGCGCCGGCGGGCATGGAGTTCTACCCGAAAGCGGGGCTGGAGAAGTTCGATACCTGTTTCGGCATCCGGCGGACTCAGTAAAGGGAGGGGAGGGGAGAATGGCGACACGAATCGCGCTTTACCAGATCGATGCCTTCACCGACACCGTGTTCAAGGGCAACCCGGCGGCCATCTGTCCGGTGACGGAGTGGTTGCCGGAGAACGTGATGCAGGCCATAGCCTTGGAGAACAACCTGTCGGAGACGGTTTTCTACGTCGCCCGCCCCGACGGCGATTTTGATATCCGATGGTTCACGCCAGGGGCGGAGATCGACCTCGCCGGCCATCCGACCCTGGCGACGGCCTTTTTGATCTTCAACCGGCTGGAGCCGTCCCGGGAGTCGGTCCGTTTCCATTCCCGCCTGGGCGAGATCCTTGACGTTGTCCGGGACGGGGACCTTTTGTCCATGAACTTTCCCGCCCGGCCACCGGTGCCGGCCGATGATCTCGACGGCCTGGGGGATGCGCTGGGGTCGGAACCGGTGGAGGCGCTGGCGGCCCGCGACGCCTTCGCCGTCTTTGATTCCGCCGACTACGTGCTGGCGCTGAAGCCGGACATGAACAAGGTCATGGCGCTGCCCTATACCGGGGTCATCGCCACGGCACCGGGTAACGATTGCGATTTCGTCTCGCGGTTCTTCGCCCCGCAACACGGGATTCCCGAGGACCCGGTGACCGGCTCCGCCCATTGCACGCTGATCCCCTATTGGGCGGAACGTTTGGGCAAAAATGACCTGCACGCCCGTCAGGTATCGCGCCGGAGGGGTGAGATTTTTTGTGGTTTCTTGGGTGAGCGGGTGACCATCGCCGGTCACGCGGTTTTCTTCATGGAAGGGACGATCGAGATCTGATGGACCGGTTTCTGATCATCCGCGATGCCGAAAGCGCCGGGGACTTTGAGACCTGCCGGGCGCTGTTCCTGGAATACGAGCGCGAGATCAAAACCGACCTTTGCTTCCAGGGGTTCGAGGAGGAGTTGAGGACGTTGCCTGGGAAGTACGACCGGCCCATGGGGCGGCTGTTCCTGGCGGTGGACGGCGACGCGGTCGCCGGCTGTGTTGCGCTCAGGCCGCTTGAACCCACCGGCACTTGCGAGATGAAACGGCTTTTCGTGCGGCCGCCGTGGCGGGGCTCGGGCCTGGGCCGGCGGCTTGCGGAGATGATCGTCGACGAGGCCCTTACCATCGGCTATTCGGTCATGCGCCTGGATACCCTGCCGCAGTTGAGCGAATCCCAGGCACTCTATCAGTCCATGGGGTTCCGCGAGATACCCGCCTATTACGACAACCCGCTGGAGGGGGTGAAATACCTCGAACTGGCGCTGGCGCCATGAGTGAAACGACGGTGGCGTGGTCAGCCCGGAAGCCCGGGGAGAGAAATGCGGGTTAATTATATTTTAGCCTTTGGATTCCTATCATGAGACGCGGAATCGCTGAGTTTTTGCGCGTCTCAAGAAAGGAAACCTGACCTTGAAAGGGCAGATCAAGCAGTTCGTCCTCGTCGTGTGCATGACCGTGGGACTGGGCGCCTGCGGCAGCTTCGCGGGCGGTCACTGGTTCGACGACGATTTCTGGGCGTCGAGCCCCCTGAAGGAAAATGCCGAGGCCGAGCTGGGCCTGGCCGAGCTGGCCAAGGGCAACCACATCGTGGCACAGGGCCATTTCCAGAAGGCGCTGAAGGGCAATCCGCGGGACGTGCAGGCGTTGCTGGGGCAGGGAATCCTCTACCACAACACCGGCCAGATCACCAAGGCGCGGGAGATGTACGAGGCCGTCCTGGCGATCCGGCCCACGGCGTCGGAGCAGATGGTGGTGTGGAACAGCATCACGACCCGCCCGATCTCCGAAATCGCCAGCGTCAACCTCGCGCTGCTGGAGAGTGGTGGTGTCCTGACCAGTATGGGCAAGCCGCCCGTCGGGCCACCGATCAACGGTATTCAGACGCCGCCGTCGCTGCCATCGGGACCGGCCATGAGCGTTGGCGTAGTGCCGCCGGCGATGGGAGTGACCAATGGATCGGTGATGATGAACCGGGCGGTTGCCAAACCGGCGGCGGGATCGCCAAGCGCCGTGGCGGCATCGTCGATGGTGCCCAGGTTCGCCGATGCCGATGCCAACATTTTCGGCCGGTTCAAGACCATCCGAACCCTTCGCGACCAGGGCCTGATCACGCCCGAGGAATACCTCACCCGGCGCCAGGCCAACGTCGGTGCCTTGTTGCCCCTGACGTCACCACCGCCGGCAGCGGGCCTGGATCGGCCGGTGCCGACAACCGAACAGATTTCCGGGCGCCTCAGGGCCATCGGCCGGGCGCTGGAAATGCGGGCAATCACGATTAGCCAGCACGCCGCCGAGCGCTCAATGATCCTCGACGCCTTGATGCCGGCAGCGCCGGTCCGGGTCGCCAACCCAGGACCGCCGCCGCAAGGTCTGATGGAGGCTGCAGACACGGTTCGAAAGCTGGAGCAGCTCAAGGCAGCCGCGATCATCACGTCGGATGAATACGTGAAGGAGCGCCAAGCCGTCGAGCGGGCCATGCAGGCCAGGCCGATGCTGTCGAAAAAGTCGACAGCGCCGGCGGCAACGTCTTCGCCGGGATTGCATAAGACGGGCGCCAAGACCAGCACCAAATCGGGTGGGCCGAAGACTGCTGTCCACCTGGCGTCCTACCGGTCGCGCAAGGCGGCGGATCGTGGGTGGGCCCAGTTGCGCCGCGCCCACAAGAACGTGCTTGGTCCGCTGGAACCCAATATCGCCAAGGTCAACCTTGGGCCTGGCAAGGGAATCTATTACCGCCTCAAGGCCGGTCCACTGGACGGCCGGACGGCGGCCAGCAACATTTGCCGCAAGCTCAAGGCCCGCCGCCAGTATTGCGAGCTGAGCTACATGGAAAACGGCTAAGCACGCTGTCGGGAACTCAGTCCGCAGTCTGGACGACGCCGTCAGCCGCTAGCGCATCCACGTCCTTCGAATCATAGCCGAGCAGGTCCTGGAGAATGGGACGTGTGTGCTGGCCAAGGGCCGGGGCCGGGTTTTTGGGCAGTTCCGGGTTCGACGACAGGTGCGGCGGCGTGCGTGCGAAGCCGAAGGTCCCGAATTTGGGATCGGCCACTGGCATGATCATGCCCCGGGCCTCGACGTGGGGGTCGTCGAAGACGTCCTCGGCCGTGTACACCGATCCGCAGGGAACCCCGAGGCCGTTCAGGGTGTTCACTGCCTCGTCACGAGTCAGGCCAGCAAGCCAGTCCTCGATGACCGATTTGATGTAGTCCTTGTTTTCGGAGCGCGCAGTGCCGGTGTTGGAGCGTTCGCTCTCGATCAGGTCCTCGCGGCCCATGGCTTCGCACAGGCGCTTCCAGATGATGTTGTCAGGCACGTTGAGGGCGATGTAGCCGTCCTTGGCGGCATAGGCGTCGCGAGGGTAGGCATTGCGCGGCCGGCCACGCTCGGGAACCTGGCCGGCCACCGAATAGAGGGCGATCATGGACTCGTTCAGGGCCAGCATGTTGTCGAACATGGCCGAATCGACCAACTGCCCCTCGCCGGTCCGCTCGCGCATGAAGAGTGCCTGCATGATGCCGAAGGCGGCGACCATGCCCGAATAGATGTCGGCCATTCCGTAGATGGTCCAGCTCGGCGGCTTGTCGGCGAACCCGACCAGATTCATGATCCCGCTCATGGCCTCGGCGACGATGTCGAAGG
>JAJFIG010000270.1 GCA_021775195.1 Rhodospirillales bacterium
CAAAATCGAAGGCCAGCAACCTGAAATTCATGGTGTCGTTGACGTAAAGGGTGCCACCCGACACGAACATGTGGCTCGGGTAGTTGAACTCGACCTTGCCCGTTCCCCGTTTGCCGAACGCGAAGAGATATTTTCCCGCCCCGTCGAACACGGAAATCTGGTGGGCCAGGGTCTGTGCCACGAAGAGGCGGTCGGATTTGCTGTCGTAGGCGAGGCCCGTCGGCCGCTCCATGTCCTCGATAGTGGAGATAAGCTCACCGTCGGGTTTGAAGGTGAAGATCTTGTCGAGAACGGAATCGGTGACATAGATCCGGCCAGCGCCCACGGCGATGCCGACGGGGGAGATGAGGGCCGTATCGCCGGCCTTGTTAATGCGCCGGTAGATCTTTTTCTCGGTATCGAACAGGTGAACGACATGGGCCCCGGGATCGGCCACGGCGATCAGGCTGCCCGCCGCGGCGACACCATAGGGCCTGACCATGCGCCGGGCCTCCTCGCCGACGACGAACTCCCACACCTGCTTCAGCAACGGAATTTCGAAGCCCAGATCCTGAGGCTGCCGGAAATCGTAGAGGAACTTGATCCGCGCCGGCAGTGGCGGTTCCGGCCAGATCAGGGGCTCGCTCGGGACAACGGGGACGGCCGTCTTCTCAGCCGTCGGCGCGCATGCCACAACGAGCAGGGTCAGCAAAACCAACCGCAACCGGGTCAAAACGACCTCCTGACCATGGTTAGTGTAATCCGATCCTCGACCGTATCGGTCCCGCCGCTCGCCTTTCGGGCATCGTGATTGTAACGCAGGCGGACCTCGATCTTGCGCCAATTCCAGTGGGCCTCGATACCGACGCCCTTGAAGCGCTCGAAACGCTCCCCGTTGCCGACGGATTCGCCCTTGTCCTTGCGCAGCCATAACTCTGCATTCGGCCTGATGGTCAGGCCGTGAATTGGCTGCCAGAAAAGCGAAACAGTACCGTTGTAGAAATCCGTGTCCCGGTTGTTCCCCTCGGTGAAACTCTCGCTCGCCCCAAAGGCAAGCGTCGCGTCGCGGCTGAACCGGTACGACAGTGACTGATTGAATTCGAGGGAGTCCGTTTCAAAGCCCGAGGTTTTCCGGAATCGCTTTTCTCCCGAAGCCCGGGCGCGGGCGGGGCCCTCGTCCCATTCCAGCTCGATGCCGGTACTGTTGTCGCGGTCGTCGGTCAGGAAGGTCCCGCCAGCACCGGATATCAGGTTTTGGTCCGACCGGGATTCGTTGTGGAAAACCGATATCCAGCCGAAATTCAAGCCTGTCTGCCAATTGAAGGTCCGTGTGGAAAATTTCAGCGAGGGCAGGGACTGGAACTTGTAGGAAACCAGGATCGTGTCCGCCGCGCTGATCCCTCCGGCCAGGATAATACGCAGTTCGGTCAAATCCCCGCTCGTCGGAGCCACGGTGTAGTCGACACCCTCGGTGAAGGTGACGACCGAGGCGGCGTCCGTAACGACGATGGTCGTGACGTCGATGAACCGGCTGTCCAGGACCACGATCAGGGTTGCCGGAACCACCTGGCTTTCGTCGATGACATCGAGCAGCGTTTGCTGGGATTTGTTGTCACTGATGCCGTAGCCGCCGCCGACGCCGGCCGAAAAGGTGCCGCCCCAGGGAATCCGCTTGCTGTACCCGACGCCCAGGTTTCCATTGTACGTGGTCGATTCGCTGAAGTCGGAATCGACAAGCGAGCCGCTGACACCGGCGTTCGTGGTCAGGCTGTCGTACAACTTGTGTCGCAGATTGATATTCGCCGAGTTGCTGGTCGTCGTGACCGTCTGCTTGGTGGACGCGAACTGGTACGAAGAATCGCTGGTGAGGTTTTTTGTGTGCTGGATGTGCGCGCTTTCATCGAGGTTCAGGCGCGTGCTGGGATTGAAGCCGTTGCGATCGAAATAGTGAAGGCGCGAATAAAGACGGCTTCCCTTGCCCCAGCGGAGACGGTGGTTGAGGCGTCCGCGGGTATCGTTGAAATCCCTGTCCCTTCCAGGAATTCGGTCGTCCAACGAGGCCCTCTCGATGCTCGCATCCATCTTGCTGCTTCGCCCTTTGAGGGTGATGGTCCTGACGGCGTCGTCACGTTTCGACGAGTTGGCATTGAGGCCCGATCTGAACGTACTGTCGGTAAAACGCTCTTCGTAGCTGAGGGTCGTCGGAAAAACCCTGGTTTTCCAATGTGCTGCCACGCTTTGATCTTCGTTGGTGGACTCGGTTCGGGCGCCCAGGCTGCCCTCGGTCGTCCCGGTGGCTCGCGCCATGTGAGCGGTGAAGCTCACCGGACCAGGGGTCCCGTGCAGGATGCTTGCGGATCCCACGTAGTTGAGGAAATCCCCTTCGCGGTCTTCGTTTGTCGTCGCGGAAGTAAAGCGGCCGGTGCTGGTGACCGGCTCGACCTCGATATCGAAGGTGGCAATGCGACGGTCCAGGACGTCGCCCCTTTGCTTGAGGCGAAGTCCCGTTTCCATTTCCCTTTCCCGGCTCGTTTGCCCGGACCGGATGCTTCGCTCCCAGCTGCCGTCGAACTTGCTCGTGAGCTCCCATTCAATGGGGTAGAGGTGAATCCACTGCTCCACGGGAAGCCACTCCTGCGCCCTCCCATTGGACATGGTCCCGAGAAAGGCGATGAGCACGGCGAAGTACGTCTTCGGGCCTGGCGTTCTCATTCCTGTTCTCGTTCACGACCGTCGTTCTCGTTCATCCACGTAGGGCACGCTGTATGCCGCGTTCGCATCATTGAAGAGAAACCAGGAATATTCTGGTCCGCGGCGCGGCCTCCGCTCCGGTTCACAAGGACCGGCATCCGATACGGTTTCGGGGCCTTATTCTCTGAGAATTCCTCCTCCGCCCGTCTATTTTTTCGCTGGCGGTGCTTCCGCCGGTGCCGGCGTTACGGCCGGCTTCGGCGCTGCCGCCGGTGCCGGTGCCTCGGCCGCTCCGGGAATCGCTCCCGACGCCGCGCCCGGTGTCGCATGGCATCGCGAGCAGGTTCTGAACTCCACCTTGAAGGCGGCCTTGCCGTTGTGGCACGCGCCACACGTTTTTCCGGCCCCTATGGTCTTCATGGTGATCTCGTTGCCGCCGGCCTTCATCACGAAGAGTTTCGGATGACACACGTAGCAGCGGTAGCGGATGCGATGGCTCCAATGGGAAAAGGTCGCCGGCGGAACGGGACCGCCTTGCACGCCCTTGCGTTCGAACTCGATGTCGCCGGGGGCCGCCATGACGGGTGTCACGCCAAGCACGATGACCGCAACCAACAACGACAAGACCCACCAGCGCTTCATGAAGTCCTCTTTTAGGTGCATCCCAGTATATCACTCGGCCTGCGCGGTGTGACACCGGGCGCAACTTTCAAGCGGGAAGGCGACCGTGCCGTGACAGACCCCGCAGTATTCCCCCTCGAAAATTCTGTCCATGACTACCGTGATCTCGCGGTTGCGGAATATCCTTGGATGGCAGCTTTCGCAACCGACCCATTCGGTGTGGGTGGAGTGGGGGAAATAGGCGTCTTCTTCAGGTTCGGGTCCGGGGAAATAGAAGTCCCACTTGAAGATGTTGGCTTGCGGATTCCCTGGGCCGTCGATGGCGGCCCTTGGCTTGACGACGCCTTTCCGCAGGGCGGCCACCCAGTCGACGCCGTCGTCCTGGTCCTTGGGCAACAGCTTTTCGGCTTCTTCCCAGGATTTTACCGATTCGATGGCCGGCCTCTCGGCTTCTTCCTCGGCCTTCTTCGCTGCCGCTTCAGCCGCTGTGAGGTTCGGTCCGCCGGCCTTTTTCTCCGCGATGGCCTTTGCCTTGGCCTCTGCCGCCGCCTGTTCCCGTTCGGCCGCAGCCTGCTCCGCCGCCGTCGGTGCCGGGATATCGAAAAACAGGGACAGGGTCTCGTCGCTGCATGCGACGGCGAGGAGAAGGGGGGTTAGGGTCAGGAAAAGCTTCAACCTGCGTCTGCTGTTTCCCTTGATGGGTTTACCCCCCACGAGCAATCCTTCCTCACTTCACATGACAGGTCAGGCACAGGGCGCTGCCTATATTCGACAGCCGCAGGAACCCGCCATTGACGTCATCGTGGACATCGTGGCACGTCGCGCACTCCACTTGGTCGGTGCCGGCGCCGTAGAGACGCAAGCCCGCGGTTTCTATTTCAGACGTGGTCTTGAGCTCCGGGTCCACGCCGTACGTGATCGAGATTGGATGATCGTTCGACAAGTTTGGACCTACAGCCAAGATGAAACCAGCGGGTACGTCAAACATGTTCGCGGGGTTACCCCCCGCATCTGTTACCGTAATTCCACCGCTAAAGACAAGTGCGTCGAATGCCGTGGCGCCATCATGGCACGACAGGCAGGCCAGTGACACGCCCTGGGGGCTGCCCGGCTTGACCGCGTCCATGGTCGGGCTATCGTACATGGTCCAGGCCGTTGACGCCGGTGCCTGGCGCCACCACAAGGGAACCGCCGCGCCCGCGCCGTCGGTCCTTGCGTTGTGCGGAATATGGCAGAAGATACAAACCTGCCCGTCATTTCCGGCAACGGTAATGGCGCTGGGTAAAGTGTTCAGGTCGTGACCCGAACCGACGATGCTGAGCGCCTGTGCGCTGGTGGCCGCGAGCAGTCCGGCCAAAGCCACCCCGGGAAACAGGGCAAATGTGTTTTTTCGCATCTTACCCTCTCCTTGGTCTCAAAGGATCAAGAGCCGTTCACGGAATCGACCGCCGGCTTCCCGTATCGGGCCGGCGGCGGCGGATCGAGCAACGGCGCAAATGATTCGTTGGCGCATGAGTTTTCGACGGAGATAAGGGAAAAGGAGGGGTGGAGGCTTTGGCCTCCAACCCGCTCCTTCATTCCCCGTTATCCTCCTTGGGAACAGTCCCTCGTTACTTGACGTGGCAGGTCAGGCACAGGGCACTGCCGGTATTGGCGAGTCGAAGGAACGGAGCGATCGCAGGGTCATGCACAGCGTGGCAGGTCGCGCATTCCATCTGATCGGTACCGCTGCCGAAGAACCGAAGGCCGGCGGTCTCAACGCTGGCTTGGGTGTTGAGCTCGGAGGCCGTGCCGTACGTGATCGAGATCGGGTGGTCGTTCGCCAGATTGCCGGTGCTGTTGCCGATATTCATCCAGCTTGCGACGTCGGCCATGGTCGCCGGAAGGCCGCTGGGCTGTGCGATCACCGTCAGGTCGCCGGCGTGGATCAAGGCGTCGAATGCGGTGGCGCCATCGTGGCACGACAGGCACGCAAGCGAGACACCCTGCGGGCTGCTGGCCTGGGTGGACTCGAAGGTCGGGCTGTCGTACATGGTCCAGGTTGTCGTCACCGGTGCGTTGCGCCACCACAGGGGAACTTCTGTCGCTGCCGCATTGTGCGGAATATGGCAGAAGATGCAGATCTCGCCGTCATTACCGCTGACGACGATTGAGGTGGTGCCGTTGGAGGGCGGAGCCCCGGGGACCGCCGGCGCAAGGGTATTCATATCATGGTGAGAGCCGACGATGGATGCCGCTTGTGTACCGGTGGCCCCCAAAAGGCCGATCAGTACAGCAGCGGATAACGAAGCAAACAGAAGTTTTCTCATTTTACTCTCCCTTAACAGGAATTGTTATCTTGTTGTGCTCCCTTGAACGGGAACCGTAACAACCCAAGGCGTTAAGCCGATCTGTTGGAAGAATTCTTGATTTTTTCACCTCTCGATGGAGGGTATTTTCCAACGAATATTTCTTTAGAAAATAGTGCCGTCGAAATTTCGTTGTTTGTTCCTCAAGGTATGTTGAAGTGAACTTCTTGGAACGCACCGCAACATGACGCGCATTCTGCCCGGGTTCCCATTCCGTGTCTTTGATCTGGATCAAATTTTTAATAAATTTGCATAAAATTTTATGCAAAAGCCACAAAATGCAACAAATTCCCACCAAAGGAGGCACGCGGGAGGATTGGCCCCGCGGCGGCTCTATTCAAGGATTAACGGCTGAATTCTGGGTTTTTTTGGGCGAGCTGTGCCCCTGACCCGGTTGTGCAGATCGGATGGCACGCCTTGTCCCGGCGTTCCGGATGTGCTTTATCGCCGAAGCTGCGATTCCGGCGACGCGTGATCTGGGGGGCGCCGGTCCATGTCGTTCATGAAAGGATTGTGCCCGATGACCGTTCACCTGTTCCGTGCCGCCGTGCTCGCCCTTCCTCTCGCCCTCGCGGTCGCGTCGACAGCTTTTTCCGCGGCCGACAAGGATACAGCGTCAGAGGACCCCGTCGTCGCCATTGTCAACGGGATCAAGGTCTATCGCTCCGACGTGATGACCGCCCGCGGCCGCCTGCCGGCGCAGTATCATGGTATTTCCCTGTCCAACATCTACCCGGTGATCATCAACAGCATAATCGACCGCAAGCTGGTCGCGGCCGATGCCCGACGCCAGGGCATCCTCGAGGACGCGACGGTCAAGCGTGCATTGGTGGACCTGGAGGACCAGTTTCTCCAGCGCCTGCATCTCGAGCGCTATGTCGAAGCGCGCATGACCGACGCAGCCGTGAAGGAGCGCTACGAAAAGCTGGTCGAGGAGAACCGAAACAGGGAGGAAGTACGGGCCCGCCACATCCTGGTTACGACCGAGGCAGTGGCCAAGGAGATCATCGCCGAACTCGACGGCGGCGCCGATTTTGCCAAACTGGCCAAGGAAAAGTCCATCGGCCCGTCGGCCGCGAAGGGTGGCGATCTGGGTTATTTCACCGCCGACAAAATGGTGGCTGATTTCTCCAAGGCCGCCTTTGCGATGAAGAAGGGTGAGACCGCGAAGATGCCGACCAAAACCCAGTTCGGATGGCACGTGATCAAGATCGAGGACCGGCGGGCCCTCCAGCCGCTCCCGCCCGAGCATCTCGACAAGAGCCTGCGGACCACCCTGTCGCGCGAAATTCGCAGCGGTTACATCCGTGAACTTCGCGGCGCGGCGGTTATCGAGCGTTTCGAGGTTGAAGATATGTTTACCGACGATCCGCATGCCGCCGGGGCCGGAGCCAAGAAGCCTCCCGGCAAGCATTATTAGGCCGCCGGGAAACAGGTAGAGGCGCCGCCGCCCCGCGAGGCCGCCGCTACATGACAGAAGTGGCGGTCACAATTTGGTTCCTGTCGGCGCCTGAGTCTTTTCCGGAGCCGTCTTGACCGGTGTCGGGACCTGTTTGTCGTCGCCCTTCAGGTACTGGAAGACCTGGACTCGGAAATTGTATTGGTCGGCCACGTAAAGCCGGTCCTTGTCGTCGATATAGGCCCCGGCGGGCAGCCAGAACTGCCCCGGACTTTTGCCGATGGCTCCGACATAAAGCAGAAGCTCCCCATCGTTGGTGAAGATCTGGAAATTGTTGAAGGCGGCATCGATCACGTAAATGTGCCCATCGGAATCGACGGCGACCCCTTTCGGGCGGGCGAATTCGCCCGGTGAGTCCCCGATACGGCCGAAGGTCCGGATGAACGTGCCGTCCGGCCCGAAAACCTGGATCCGGAAGTTGGCACCGTCGGCGACGTAAAGATTGCCCTTCGGGCCGATGGCCAGGTTGGTTGGGAAATTGAACTGGCCTGGTTCCTTGCCGCGCTTGCCGATGTCTTCGATGTGGGTCCCGTCCATGTCGAAGACCGCGATATGGTGCTTCTTGGAATCGGCGACAAAGATCCGCCCCAGTTTGTCGCTGACCACGATCCCGACGGGATTTTCCAGCTCCCCCTTCTCGCCCATTGCGTTGAGAAACTTGCCGTCGCGGTCGTAGACGACGATCCGTTTCTGGACCGCGTCGGTGACATAGTACCGGTCACGATTGTCCGACGTGATGCCGAGTGGTTTGGCAAGAGCGCCCTTTCCTTCCTCACCCCACATCGAGAATTTCTTGTTGACCGCGTCGAAGACCAGGACC
>JAJFIG010000028.1 GCA_021775195.1 Rhodospirillales bacterium
GAGGACGAAAGCCGGTTGCTGCAGCGGCTGTCGAGGCTGGCGGCGGAGACCGAGGCCCTGTCGTCGGCGACCAATTACCGCTTCAGCGCCTCGCGGGCCTATTACGCCCTGGTCCGCCAACGGACCGCGGACCTGCGCGAAGTGCGCCTGGAGGGACTGCAACCGCCCGGGGAGTTCCTTTTCCGCCGCCTGCGCCCGGCCATGGAGACCTGCGAGGCGGTGGCCCTGCGCCAGGACACCCTGTCGCGGCGCATCGCTCACGCCAGCGACCTGCTGCGCACGCGGGTGGACGTGGCCCTGGAACAGCAGAACGGGGACTTGCTCAGGTCCATGGACCGGCGCGCGCGCCTGCAACTGCGCCTGCAGAACACGGTGGAAGGACTGTCGGTAGTCGCCATCAGCTACTATCTGCTGAGCCTGGTCGCCTACGTTACCAAGGGGGTCAAGTCCGCCGGCGTCCCGGTCGACGTGGACATCGCCGTCGCCGTCGGGTTTCCCCTGGTCGTCGCCGCGGTGTGGTTCGGCGTGCGGCGCATCCGCCACAAGATCACCAAGCAGAAAGATAGCGGGGATTAGGGCGTGTCCGCACCAATGCCCCAGGTGCATGGGTCTTGACCTGAGACGGTCGGCGTTCTATTACGGCTGCTCTACGTGGTGATTTGGTCGACCGGCTTGCGGCCACGTAAAACAAACCGCTAAAAGGTCTGTGGCGTCCAAGCCCTGACCAAAGCGGTCGGGGTTTTTTTGTTGCCGGTCCCCTTAACCGGGAGGAACCATTATGGGCGACGACCATCGGACGGATAAATCCTGGCGCCAGGCGACACGGCTGGTGCGTGGCGGCACGGAACGGAGCCATTTCGCCGAGACCAGCGAAGGCATCTACATGACGTCGGGCTACGTCTACGCCACGGCGGAGGAAGCCGAGCAGGCCTTCAAGGGCGACCTGAACCGCTTCATCTACTCGCGTTACGCCAATCCGACGGTGGCCATGTTCGAGAAACGGCTGGCGATGCTGGAAGGCGCCGACCTGTGCATGGGGACGGCGAGCGGCATGGCCGCGGTGTTCGCGTCGCTGGCGTGCATGCTCAACGCCGGTGACCGGGTGGTGGCGTCGCGGGCTCTGTTCGGCTCCTGCCATTACATCGTTTCCGAACTGCTGCCATGCTACGGCATCGAAACGGTACTGCTCGACGGCACCGACCTGGCGCAGTGGGAAGAGGCGCTGTCGCGGCCCACGGCCTGTGTCTTCCTGGAAACGCCATCGAACCCGACGCTCGAGATCATCGACATCAAGGCGGTGGCCGACCTGTCCCACGCCGCCGGCGCCAAGCTGGTGGTCGACAACGTGTTCGCCTCGCCGATCCTGCAAAGGCCTTTTGATTTCGGCGCCGACATCGTCGTCTATTCGGCGACCAAGCACATCGACGGCCAGGGCCGCGCCATGGGCGGTGCCATCCTGACCAACGACGAGGACTATTTCGAGAACCAGTTGAAGACCTTCCTGCGCCATACGGGTCCGTCGCTGAGCCCGTTCAATGCCTGGATCCTGCTCAAGGGTCTGGAAACCCTGGACCTCAGGGTCCGCCAGCATGCCGTGAACGCCCGCGCCGTGGCCGAGTTCGCGAGTAGCCTGAAGGGTATCGACCGGGTCATCTATCCGGGACTGCCGAGCCATCCCCAGTACGAGCTGGCGGCGGCACAGATGGACGACGCCGGCAATATCGTGTCCTTCGACATCGAGGGCGGGCGCGACGGTGCCTTCCGCTTCCTCAACGCCCTCAGGCTGATCGATATCTCCAACAATCTCGGTGACGCCAAGAGCCTGACAACCCACCCGGCGACCACCACCCATCAGCGGTTTGCGCCCGAGGTCCGGGCGGAGATGGGCATCGGCGACGGACTGGTGCGCCTGTCGGTGGGCCTGGAGGACGTCGAGGATATCAAGGAAGACCTGGCCCAGGCGGTGGCCGCGGCGGCGGGCTGAGCGGACGGCGGCCCGGGCGGACTAAGGCGCGTGTTCATAAACGAGAGTTGGGTCAGCGGTGGGGCGCCGATGACGGCTTTAGAGCCAACACCGGTCGCAAATCCGCGTATTTAGGCACTTCCGCCTGTAGCCAAAGGCGGTCATGGCGCCGTTGTGTTGCGCCCTTCACTGCCCAGGCTAGTTTCAAATAACGGCAAAGCCTGCTAGATTGCAAAACAAGCTGACAAACAGAATCGTTTAACCCGTGGGACGGATGCGTCACGGCCCGCGGGTTTGGCGTTGTGCGCGTCTGCACGTTAACCAGGGAGGTAGATTATGTCGGGCGATGCCGCCTGTGACGATATTAATGAGGCTAAGGAAAATATGGATCACATTTACGATCAGCCTGATCCAAGAGCTTATTTCCGCGAACTTCGAAAACACGACTATGCCATTCCCGGTGTCGCCAAACCGATTTTCCAGAAGCTGATCTCCCGCCTGCGGAATCAGCGGAACGACACGGTACATGTACTCGATCTGGGTTGCTCATACGGTGTCAATGCGGCGCTGCTGAAGCATGATTTGTCAATGCCAGACCTCTATGACCATTGGGGCGAGGGCGAAATTTCCGGTATTGAATCTGAAGTGCTTAT
>JAJFIG010000271.1 GCA_021775195.1 Rhodospirillales bacterium
GGATCGGCAGCGGCATGGGGGAGGAATCGGCCCATGGTGACGGCGAAGACCTGACCGGATGCCATGATTGCGGCCATGTTCTCAAACGCGACACGACACGGCATGGTGACAGATGTCCACGGTGCGAGGCCCGGCTTCACCACCGCAAGCCCGACAGCCTTTCGCGCACCTGGGCCCTCCTGATCGCTTCGGTGATCTTTTACGTTCCCGCCAACGTCTATCCCATCATGACCGTGATTTCTTTCGGCCAGGGTTCACCGGACACCATCCTCTCCGGCGTCATCCATTTGATCGAGGCCGACCAGTGGCCCATCGCGCTCCTCGTATTCTTCGCTTCCATCTTCGTTCCCATGCTGAAGATCGCCATGATCGCCTTCCTGCTGATTTCGGTTCATATCGGCACCTCCTGGCGCCCGCGCGAACGCACGGCCGCGTATCGGTTGACCGAATTCATCGGCCGCTGGTCGATGATCGACATCTTCATGATCTCGATCCTGGTGGCTTTGGTGAAGCTGGATGCCATCGCCACCATCGAGGCCGGCCCGGGCGCCGTTGCTTTCGCCGCCGTCGTTGTCTTGACCATGCTGTCCGCCATGAGCTTTGATCCCCGCCTCATATGGGATCGGGTGGAGGCCCGGAATGGCTGAGATACCGGGAAGCGAAGGGCGCCCGCTGGCGGAGCCGCAAACCCGCGGCAGCTTTCCGGTTTCGGCCATCTGGCTGCTGCCCATCGTCGCCCTGGCGATCGGCGGCTGGCTTGTCTACCAGACCATCAGCCAGAAGGGCCCCGTCATCACGATCGCCTTCGAATCCGGCGACGGCATCGAGGCCACCAAGACCAAGATCAAGCTCCGGGACGTCGAGGTCGGTGTCGTCGAATCCATCCAGTTCAAGAAAGATCTCTCGGGTGTCGTCGTCAAAGTGGAAATGCAGAAGGACGCAACGCCGTATCTGACGTCGACAACGCGGTTCTGGGTCGTACGACCCCGGTTGGGGCTCAGCGGCGTTTCCGGATTGGGAACCCTGGTCTCCGGCGTCTTCATCGAAATCGACCCCGGTGATGGCAGCGACGCCAAGCGGGATTTCGTTGGCTTGAAGGTCCCGCCGGTGATCAAGTCCAATTCGCCCGGCCGCGAGTTCATTCTCAAGACCACCAACCTGGGGTCTTACGGCCGCGGCTCACCCGTTTATTACCGTGGTATCAGCGTCGGAGAGGTGCAGGGCTACGACATGTCCCAGGACGGCCGAGAAATCACCGTCCACATTTTCATCCATGCGCCCTATCACAGAAACGTCCGCGAGAATTCGAGATTCTGGAACATCAGCGGCATCGAGGTTTCGCTCGATGCCGACGGTATGCGCATCAAGGCGGAATCTCTCCAGTCCCTTGTCCAGGGCGGCATCACCTTCGATACGCCGGAAAGTCTGTTCGTGGGCGCCCCCAGTGAAGAAGGTGACCTTTTTACCCTCTATGAGACCAAGGAGGACATCGAGAAATCGCGGTTTGTCCAGAGCTTCGCTTGGGTTCTCTATTTCAGCGGCTCCGTTCGCGGGCTGAGCCCCGGTGCGCCGGTTGAATTCAAGGGGATCAAGATGGGCGAGGTCAAGGACGTCCGCCTGGAGATCGACCTGGAAACCAAGGCAACCCGAATTCCCGTCCTCATCGAGATCGAACCCCAAAGGGCATCCCTCGCCAACTATGACCCCGGAAAGGCGGTGACCCTGGAACAGCACCGCCAGACGGTTCGCGCCTTTATCAAGAACGGCCTTCGTGCACGCTTGAAGACCGGCAACCTATTGACCGGAGCGTTGCTGATCGACCTCGGGTTCCACCCGGACACGGAAGCCAAATATCTGGGTGAGCACGAGGGGCTTCCCGAAATACCGACCATCCCCAGCAGTATCGAAGAGATCACGGGATCCATAACGGCCGTCCTGAACAAGGTCGAGGCACTGCCCCTGGAAGAACTGACGACAAGCATGACCGGGGCGATCAACAGTGCCGACCGCCTCCTGAACTCGAAGGAGGTCCTCGGCGCCGTTCGCTCCCTCGACCAGGCCCTTGTTGCCACCAACCGGGTGTTGAAGAACGTCGACACCAACCTGGCGGACTTGTCACCGCAGGCCCTGTCGGCCCTCAAGGAAGCCAACCTGACCCTCAAGGCGGTGCGCGAAGCGGTCGTACCGGATTCGCGCCTGCGCTACGATCTTGAAACCACGCTTCAGGAATTGGCCGCGGCGGCGCGGTCGATCCGGCTACTGGCGGAATATCTCGAAAGCAACCCCAACGCGCTCATCTACGGCAAGAGCGGGAGGCCCCCGGAGTGACACAGAGTCGGCGCAACATCGTAGCCTTTGGCGCGATTCTCACAGTGATGGCGATGCTGGCGGCCTGCGCTGGCGGCCCCTCCCAGCCGGGGCGGTTTTATGTCTTGTCGCCGCCGCCTGATCTGACCCCGGTCGCTTCGTCAACGACCGCCGACGAGACCCTGGCCGTCGGCGTCGGCCCCATCGCGTTGCCGCCCCATCTGGACCGCACCCAGATCGTCACCCAGGCGTCCCGGCACCGGCTTGATCTCAAGGACCTCGATCAGTGGGCGGAGCCGCTGAAGGACGGCTTCCAGCGGGTCCTGTCCCAGAACCTCTCCAGGCTTCTTGGCACCAACCGCATCGTCAGTTATCCCTGGCGGCGCCCGCTTACGGTCCAGTACCAGGTCACCGTCGAGGTCCTGCAATTCGATACGGATACCGCCGGCGAGAGTTCCCTTGCCGCGCGCTGGAACATCGTCAGGGGGGACGGCCGCGAACTTCTTTATTCACACACCTCGACCTTCCGAAACCGGGCCGCGGCCCCCGGAATCGAGCCCATCGTCGCCGCCATGAGCGGAAACCTGGCCGAACTCAGCCGCGAAATCGCAACCGGGATCCTGGCATTGCGGAAATGATCGGGCGGGCCCTACGGGTCCCCTACCCTGTTCAGGACGAAATTTCGGATCCCGCCTTGGTCATCATGTCGTAGCGGACCCGGTCGTGAGCCTCGACCGGATCGACGCCACGCCGCACCTGTTCGACGATGGTATCCTCGATGCTTTTGAACAACTGGGCAAACTTCAGCACGTCGGCCATCTTGTCACGGGGCACGACACAGACGCCATTCTCGTCGGCCATGATCAGGTCTCCCGGGCGGACCAGCACCCCGCCCAGTTGAACCTCGATTTCATAGCCGGCACAGGCGCAGCGGTTACGGATCGATTGCTGGATGAAGCCGCGGCCATAGACCGGCAAGTTGAGGTCCTTGTACTCGTCGATGTCGCGGGTGACGCCGTCGATGACGCAGCCGACCAACCCGAACTGGCGGGTCGTGAAACCGGCGACTCCACCGTAGCTGTTGACATCCATGCGCCCGCCCTGATCGATAACCAGGACGTCCCCGGGATTGCCACGCTTGACCGCTTCAAGGGTACCCAGGACCGGGCTCTCCTCGGCCTCGCCCACGGGGACCAGCTTCAACGTTGCCGCCGGGCCGACGATCTTGTGGCAGCTGTCCCAAAGCGGGCCTATCCCATGGGGCGTGCCGGCGATGCCGACCCGGTCGAGGCCGTCGGAGACGTTCGCGGTCGAGAGCAGTTTGTATTCGGTGATCATCCGTCCCTGGTCGTCGGCGGCGCCCATGGCATCTCCTCCCATTGATTTCGTTCCCCAATACACAGGTAGAAAATGATAGTCATGATAGGCTGGTAGTTTCCATGATGCATCCGCCGACCTAGAGCACAATCCCCATGCCATGACGAGCAAGACCTCATCTTACCAAAGCCAGGGCCTGGCCTGGGTACTGTTGACCCTGGCACCGCTGTTCTGGGCCGGGAACATCGTCATCGGCCGCGCCGTTCATGCCGAGGTGCCGCCCATCGGCCTGACCTTCTGGCGTTGGGCGCTGGCGGCCCTCCTGTTCCTGCCCTTCGCGCTGCCCCTGCTGCGCCGCCAGTTGCCGGTAGTCCGCCGCGAAATCCGCTTCATCGCGGTGTTGAGCGTTCTCGGCCTCGGCGCCTTTCCCATCTTCCTCTACACCGCCCTTCAGACGACGACGGCGCTCAACGCCAGCTTCATCATGGCGCTCTGCCCGATCACCATCCCGGTGATGGCGTGGCTCGCCACCAGTGAGCGGATCACCCGCCGGCACGCCCTGGGCATCGCCGTTTCCTGCGCCGGCGCCCTCGCCATCATCAGCACCGGCGACCCCGCCGGGCTGTTCCGAAGCGGCGTCTCCACCGGCGACCTCTGGGCCCTCGCCGCCATGGCCGTGTGGTCGGTCTATTCGCTAATTGTCCGCCGGCGCCCGCCCGATCTGCATCCGAACGCCCTTCTGCTGACCACCATGGGTCTCGCCGCGCTGATGACCCTGCCGCTCTGGCTCTGGGAGATGGCCCAGGTAAGGCCCATGCCGACCACCGGGGATGCGCTGCTGGCCGTCGGCTACATTGTCTTGTTTCCGTCGATCGCGTCCTACTTCTGCTTCAACCGCGGGATCGAGACCATTGGCCCGACCAGGGGCGGCCTGTGCATGCACCTGGTGCCGCTGTTCGGGGCCTTGATGGCCGTCGCCTTCCTCGACGAGGCCTTCCGCGCCTACCACGCCGTCGGCCTTATCGCCATCTTCGCCGGCATTTTTCTGGTGACGCGAGCCGCCGACCGGTGAACGAATTCCGAATCGTATTCAATGCCTTAAAGGCGCTTTCCGAATCGATTTCTCAACCGCCCAACGCGCACCGTCACCACACCGAGGCATGGTCCGTGATTACACCAACGTGTCCGCGAGTTCCTTGAAATCGGCGACCACGAGGTCCGGCTGTGCCGGCCAGCCGCCGAAGGGGCGGCGGCGGCGGTCGATGAAGGCGGTCCGCATGCCGTAGGATTTGGCGCCGACGCAGTCGAACTCATGGTTGGCGACGAACAGGATGCCGGTTCGTTCCTCGCCGAGGATTTCCTCCGCCTTGGCGTAGGTCTTCCAATGGGGCTTGAAATAGCCCGCCTCCTGCACCGAAATGACCCCATCGAAGCGGAATCCGATGTGGGGTCCCGCCGCCTCGAGCATGTCTCTGTCGCCATTGGAAAGAATGGCAAGCTTGTAGCGAGTCTTCAGGCGTTCCAGGGCCTCGATCACATCCGGAAACGGTTTCAGGGATTCGATCTGGCTGACCAGCCATTCCACGTCTTCCCGGGTATAGTCGATCCCGGCCCGGTCCATCACATGGGAAACCGCCCGGTGGCCGATTTCGCGGTACGGCGTGTGACCACGGTCGCACAACGCGTCGATCATGGAATTCTCGAAATGGGTCCGCCGCCACCAGGTGACGAAGCTGTGGGGTCTGCCACTCCATCCCTTGTTTTCGAGGAAGGGCGTCACCGCATCGGTAAGGCCCTGTTGCATGTCGACCACCGTGCCGTATTTATCGAAAACCAGGACTTTCGTCTCACGCCTCAATTGCTCCGCTATCCCCACTGGTCTCTCCCGTTACCATTCTTCACCGGACCAGGGACCATAAAGGAAATCGGCCCGGAGGTTATTGTAATTCACGTGACGGCGCCGGAGGACGTTCGGGAGAGTATTGGTGAAAGGTCTTTCGGTTGATACGACCGATCGTCAGTGGTTGTTCTGCGAGGCCGCGTGCAAGGCCACGGCCTGGGCCCTGTTTCGGACCGACAGCTTGTCATAGAGGTTGCGCAAGTGGAATTTCACCGTGTTGACCGATATGTCGAACTGCTTCGCCAGCTCAGCGTTGGTATTGCCGCTCGACAGTGCAGCGAGCAATTCACGCTCTCGGCTGGTCAGGTGGTGCAACGGGTGCCGGTCAAGCCCCCGGACATCGACAAACGGAAATACCATCCGCCCGCCCGCGACCGATGCGATAGTATCCAGCAACACCTCGGGCGGCTCGCTTTTGGAGCAGAACCCGGCACCGCCGAGAGTCATCACCTCGCGGGAAACATAGGGATCGGCGCTGCCGGTATAGACCACGATGCGGGGCGCGTCGGGTTTGTCCCGCATCCGTTCGAGAACCCCGCGCCCGTCGCAAAACGGCATGACCCAGCCGATGACACCGACGTCGAACGGCATGCGCTCGACGGCCTCGAGGAACTGCTTGCCATCGGACACCGTGGCCACCAGCGTGAACCGCTCGTCGTCGGTCAACAACTGCTTCAGCCCTGAAAGGACCAGCGGGTTCTTATCGCTTAAAACGACGTCGATCGTCATCTGCCCGGTATCATCGGCCACCGCGGAGTTTCCGCGAGCCCCCCTTGTTCATCTCCGAATTCAATAACACTGTCTAGTGGATAAAATCTAACATAGGGTACCCATACGATCCCATATCCCAGTTTCCCGGCAGGAGAGCGCCCGCCGGCGATGCTGGTACATCGTCAAGGGGGCTCGACGCCCCGGGAAAGCCGGGATTTGGGACCCGCAGGGCGGCTTCCCAAGCCCACCGGACGCGTTGCCCGATGCTTGTGATGCGCCAGCATCACCACGCAACGCGCGCCTTTCCGGATGAACTTGGGAAGCCGTCGTATGGGTATCATATGTTAGATTTTGTCCACTAGGCCACGGACTCAATTGGGTTGGGATATCCCTC
>JAJFIG010000272.1 GCA_021775195.1 Rhodospirillales bacterium
GGTAAATTCAGGGTTAGAATTTCGTCCCTGATTTGGACACTGGAGGAGGAGAGCCGGCCATGATCACAGCCGACCTGAGCGGAAAACGGGCGCTGGTAACCGGCGGTGCGTCGGGCATCGGGCTCGGCTGCGTCACCCTGCTGGCACGCCTGGGGGCGACGGTCGCCCTCAACCACAAGCCCGGCGACCCCCGCGGGCCCGAGCAGGTTGCGGCGCTCAAGGCCGAGGGTCTCGACGTCATCGCCGCGCCCGGTTCCGTCGCCGTGCCCGGCGAGGCCGAGGCCATGGTCGAGGCTGCGGTAGCGGCCCTGGGCGGGCTCGACTTCCTGGTCAACAACGCCGGCACGCCGGTGACTCCGGCGCCGATCCCACCCACCGAACTCGACCGGATGACCGAGGATTTCTGGCAGGAAATCCTGACCACCAACCTGATCGGCCCCTTCCGCTGCGCCCGGGCCGCGGCGCCGGCGCTGAAGGAAAGCCACGGCTGCGTCGTCAACATCGCCTCGGTCGCCGGACTCGGCAAGCAGGGCAGCAGTACCGCCTATGCCGCCAGCAAGTCGGCCCTGGTCAGCCTGACCCGCAGCCTGGCGCGGGGCCTGGCGCCCGAGGTCCGGGTCAACGCCGTCGCCCCGGGCCAGACCAAGACCCCGTGGACCGAGGCATGGCCCGAGGAACGCAAGCAGATGGCCCGCGACATGTCGGCCCTCAAGCGGCGCTCGAGCCCTGAGGACATCGCCGAGGCGGTGCTCTACCTTTGCGCCGGCGCCGCCATGGTCACCGGCCACACCCTGGTCGTCGATGGCGGCATGATGCTGTAGGTCTCGCGCCCAAACTCCTCAGAAAGCAAAGTGGCGCATGCCACCGTCGACGTGGATCACCTCGCCGGTGATGTAGCGGGCCAGGGGCGAGGCCAGGAAGGCGATCAGGCAGGCCATGTCCTCGGGCTCGCCGAAGTAGCCGACGGGGATGTTGGCGTCGATGAAGGCCTGGCGCTCGACCGGGTCCTTGTGCAGGCGCTCGAGGATCTGCTCGCTGTTGATGCGCCCCGGGGGCAGGGAGTTGATGGTGATGCCGTCGGGCGCCAGCACCCGCGACAGGCCCTTGGCCCAGGCGTGCACGGCGGCCTTGGCCGACGACGCGATGTTGACCGCGCCGGGCTCGCTGGTCCCGGTGATGTTGATGATGCGCCCCCATTTCCGCTCCCGCATCCCGGGGACGACCTCATGGGTCAGGCGGCGCAGCATCTCGAAATTCAGCGTCATGCCCTCGTCCCAGGCATCGTCGGGGGCGTCCCAGGGCACCGGCCGCGTCCCCCCGGCGCAGTTGACCAGGATATCGACGCCGCCGAGGTCCCCGCAGGCCCGCTCGCGGATACGCGCCGGCGCCCCGTCGTCGGTAACGTCGTCGACAATGATCGCCGGCCGCGCCGCGCCGGTGCCGGCGATCTCGTCGGCCAGCGCCTCCAGCAGCGCCTCGCGCCGGGCGACGATGGCGACGCGGCAACCCTCCGCCGACAGCACCCGCGCCGTGCCCTTGCCGATCCCCTGGCTGGCACCGGTGACGAGGGCCGTCCGCCCATCCAGTTGCAAATCCATGATTACCGCTCCTCCCTGCCAAATCGATGACCGTATACTATTCTCCTGATACTGGCCGTGGTTGTTGAATTTCGGGGGACCCGGAACCATTGACCCGGGGTGGGAGCCGCCTCATATAACGAGACGGGCCGCTCGGGCCCTTCACACTGAGGAAAGACGATCGATGACCATGCCACGCACCGCCGTTATCGCCCTGATTCTCGTTTCCGCCCTGACCGCCGCGCCGACCCGGGCCGGCGGCGACAGCGCCCAGGCTCCCGGGACTTACATCACACTGACCTCGCCCGAAGGCACGGCACGCCTGGCCCGCAGCGCCCACGCCACCGACTACCTGCCGCTGAGCACCACCTTCGCCACCCAGATCACCCAGACCTTCTGTTCCGTCGCCACCGGGGTCACGGTGCTGAACGCCCTGTCCGTGCCCCGGCCCGTCGACCCGGTCTATGCGCCGTACGCCTACTTCACCCAGAACAACTATTTCAACGACGCCGTCACCGCCATCCGCAACCGCGACCTGACCCGCAGCGACGGCATGACCCTGGACATGGCGGCCCGTGCCATGCGCATCCACGGCGCCCGCACGGTGCCCCACCACGCCGAGGACGGCACCCTGGACGAGTTCCGCCAGCGCGCCAGCGCCAACCTCAAGCGGCCCGGCGATTTCGTCGTCATCAATTACCAGCGCAAGTTCATCGGCCAGCCCAAGGGAGCCCATTTCTCGCCCTTGGGTGCCTACGACGCCGCCACCGACACCTTCCTGATTCTCGATGTGGCACGCTACAAGTTCCCGCCCGTCTGGGTCCGCGCGGAGGACCTGTTCGCGGCCATGAACACCCAGGATTCGGAAATCGCCCGCAGCCGCGGCTACATCCTGGTTAGCAATCCTTAGAACAACCTCCATATGGAATCGGCGCCGCGCGTCCGCTTGAAGTCTCCGTACCACTTGCACAGCGGCCACAGCATGGCCAGCCCGAGCAGCCAGCAAAGCCCGGCAAGGCTTAGGATGTGGTCGTTGCGGTTGTAGACCACCAGGCTCATCAGGGCGTAGATGTAGAGGTGGGCGACGTAGAAGAACAGCGGCGAGCGGCCGTAGGCCAGGAGCACGCCGCCGAAGCGGGCCAGCAACCCCTCGCCCATCCACAGCAGGCAGATCACCAGGAAGTTCACCCCCAGCGTCAGGGCCAGGAACGACAGGCTCGGCGGGTACTTGGTCACCTGCAGGAAGGCCAGCGCTCCTGTATCCACCGCCGGGCGAAGGTTGCCGAAGCCGCCCACTCCACGGATCACAAAAAAGGCCGCCAGCAACGCCAGCCCGGCGCTCATCGCGTGACGGTATGCACGATCCCGGTCTCGGACCCAGTACCAGCCGTAGGCCATGCCGAAGCCGGTGACCCCAAGCCACGGAATCAGGGGATAGTTGACCCGCACCATCCCGGCGTCGCCGGCAACCACCAGCAGGCGGACGATAAGCGGGAACTCCCGAACCTCCATGCCCAGTCCGGCAACAAAAAGCTGGGTTGCGAGCACGCAGGCGGCGCTCGCCGCCACCACCGCCGCCGGCCGCCAGCACAGCGCCAAAGCCGAAAGCACCATCGCCAGCCCCAGGGTCGACAGCACGCCCGTCGACAGAATCCTCTCCACGTTACCCGAGCGGATGATCCAGGCCGGGTTCTCGGCCACGAACTGCAACGCCACCAGGATCAGGCCGCGGATGACGAAGTTGCGGGCGATACGTCCGTTGGACCAGCCGATGTCGGTCCGCGCCGCGGCGAACAGCACCATCCCCATGCCCATCATGAAGAAGAAGCCCGGCGCCGCCAGGTGCGAAATGTAACGCGCCGCGAAGTTCCAGACGTCCGCCGTGTAGAGAGCCGGCGCCGACCAGATCTCCTTGGTCCCGTCGTATTTCATCAAGAAGCTTTTCACGTGATCAAGGGCCATCACCACCATGATCAAGCCCTTCAGGGCATCCAGGGCCAGGGCACGTTCGCCGCCCGCCCTTGGTGCGCCGTCACTCATCCGCCGCCCTTCCGCTCCGTGGTCCCGTGGCTTCGGCCAGGCGGGAGGCCATCTCGCCCATGACTGCGAGACCCAGGTTGGCGTCCCTGCGCACCAGGTCGAGGAACAGGTCCCGGGTGACGCAAAGCACCGTCAGGGGGGTCTTCGCCATCACCGTCGCCACCCGCCGGGTATCGGCGAGGAGCGCGACTTCGCCGATCACGGTCCCCTTGGTGCGCACCGCCAGCACCTGCCGTTCGACGCCCTCACCGAAGGAGACCTCGGCGTCGCCGTCGATGATGAAGTAGGCGCAGTCGGCCCCGTCGCCCCGGTGGAAAAGGACCTCTCCGGCGGCGAATTCATGGCGCGAGCTGGCGTAGGCGAGCAGCTTCAGGGTCGCCGTGTCGAGCCCCTTCAGCAAGGGCATGGCCCCCAGCACCTCGACCTCTTCCAGGTTGGTGCCGGCCCGTTCCTCGGTGGCCGCTGGCCGGGCGCCACTCCGTTCCTCGACGATCCGCCCGCCGCCCATGACCAGGACCGTCTCGAAGGCCTCCAGTCCGCGCCGCTCGCGGTCGATCCAGATCAGGCCTCGGCCGGTGGTTTCCTCGAGCACGGCGGCGAGGATCCGGTCCTGTTCGTCGGGATCGACGGCGCTCAAGGCCTCGTTGACCACCAGCAGCACCGGCTTCTTGATCAGCGAGCGCGCCAGAGCCAGCTTCTGGCGCTGTGCCGTCGACAGCCGGGCACCGCTCCGCCCGGCATCGGTGTCGAGGCCCAGGCCCATGATGTCGTCGCAGAGCTCCATCTCCTCCAGGACTTCGCGGGTCAGGCCATCGACGGCGCCCCTGTGCTGCCCCCGGCCCCGGTCGATGCGCCCGAACAGAAGGTTGCACTGCACCGTAATCCCGGCATTGACGGCGCCGGGATCGAAGAAATCGACCTTGTCCCGCAACGCCGCCGGCAGCCCGTCGGCGAAGGCCCGCCGGGCCGCCAGGATCCGGTCCCGGATCTCGTCGTCGACCAGGCCCAGGCGCTGGTGGGCCGGTGCCATGGAAAAGGCGAGGGCCAGCAGCAGGGCCCGGTCGGTCCCCGCGGCCCTCGTGCATCCGGCCATGTCGACGCGGCGCAGCAGGCCCTGGTATTCCGGCAGGGCATCGGGGTCGATGAGGCTAAGGCGCCCGAGACGTTCGTCGTTGGAGCCGACGCCGCCGAACATCTCGACCGTCATGGCGGCGATGGCGTAGCCGATCTCCAGCAACCGCTCGAGCACCCCGGCGTCCCCCAGAACCTTGAGCACATAGGCGTTGGCGCCCAGGTGATGGACGTCCAGGGTCCCGTCCCGGGGACGGCCGAAGAGCAGGTTCTCGCCGATGGTGGCGTTGTCGATAAAGGCGTCCTTGTCGAAGAACTCCACGGCCCCGGCCAGCCGGGAATCATCCAGCCGCGCCCGGAGCCGCGTCCGCGCCGCCAGCAG
>JAJFIG010000273.1 GCA_021775195.1 Rhodospirillales bacterium
GCTTCCCAGGCCCACCGGATGCGTTGCCCGATGCTCGTGATGCGCCAGCATCATCGCGCATCGCGCGCCTTTCCGGATGAACCTGGGAAGCCGTCGTATGGGTACCATATGTTAGATTCTATCCACTAGACTTCATGAAACTTGAACAATCCGTGAATTGGAATATCGATGGCCGCCAGCTCCAGCAACGATACCTTTGGTGAAAACAACATTTCCGAGAAGGACCGCCCCCTACTTGATGATATCCGGCTCCTCGGGAAACTGCTGGGGCAGATCGTTCAAGCCCAGGATGGCAAGGTCATCTTCGATATCGTCGAAAACATCCGGCGCCTCTCCATCCGTTTTCATCGCGACGAGGATACCGCGGCGAAAGGCCAGTTGGAAAAGACCCTGCAAAAACTCGATCCGACACAAGCCGTCTCGGTCATCCGCGCCTTCAGCTACTTCTCGCACCTCGCCAATATCGCCGAGGACCAGCACCATATTCGACGGGTGCGCAGCCACGATGTCGGCGGCTCGCCACCGCGAAAGGGGACCGTTGCGAAGGCCGTCAGCGATGCGTTGAAATCAGGGCATTCGGCACGCGACCTGCAGTCGTTTTTCGCCAGCGCGCATATCAGCGCGGTGTTGACCGCGCACCCGACCGAAGTGCGCCGCAAAAGCACCATGCAGCGCGAAGTCGCGGTGGCCAACCTGCTGTTGCACCGCGAACAGGGCACATGGACGCAGGACGAGCGCTCCGAGATCGAAGAAAAACTGAGCCGGAACATCCTGGTTCTGTGGCAGACCAATTTGTTGCGCCAAACCCGCCTGGGTGTCCTGGACGAAGTGACCAACGGTATCTCCTATTTCGACTCCACGTTCTTCAGAGAACTGCCGCGCCTCTATGCCAAGCTCGAGGACCGGCTTTCGGATGCCGACCCGGGAACGTCCGATCAGCCGCTGGCTTCGTTTCTCCGCATCGGCAGTTGGATCGGCGGAGATCGCGACGGCAACCCGTTCGTCTCGGCGGAGGTCTTGGGCGAGACATTGCGCCGGCAGAGCACCAAGGCGATCGGTTTCTATCTTGAGGAAGTCCATCGACTGGGCGAGGAACTGCCGCTGTCGACGGCGGTTGTCGATGCGTCACCGGCGTTGCTCGACTTCGCCGCTGGATCGCCGGACAAATCGCCGCACCGCCAAACCGAGCCCTACCGGCGAGCCCTTTCCTATATCTATGCAAAGCTTGCCGCGACCCAGATGACCCTGAACGGTGTGCGCCCGGCGCGTGATCCCGTTGGCGAGGCGGAGCCCTACGTCGCCGGCAACGATTTGCTTGCCGACTTCGACATCCTTCACCGCTCGTTGATGGAACACGGCTCGGGCGCGATTGCCCGTGGTCGCCTCCGTTTGTTGCGGCGCGCCGTCGACTGCTTCGGCTTCTACCTGGCGCGCCTGGACCTGCGGCAGAACTCGGACGTCCACACGGCGTGCCTGAACGAATTGTTCGAGGCAGCGGCGCCAGGCACCGGCTATCTGGCTATGCCCGAGGACGACCGGATCGCGCTATTGTGCGGCGAGCTTAAAACGGTGCGTCCTTTGGTATCGCCGCACCACGACTATTCGGAGCAGACCAGCCAGGAACTGGCGATACTCAACGCGGCACGGAATAATCACGAACGGTACGGGGTTCCCTGCATTGCCAATGCCATCGTATCGAATTCGCAAAACCCCTCGGACCTTCTTGGTCTGGCCGTCCTGCTGAAGGAAGCGGGGCTGGTCGGGCCCGACGGCACCTGCGCCCTCAACCTGGTGCCGTTGTTCGAAACAATCACCGATCTGCGCCGTTGCGTGGCGATCATGAACACCCTGTTTTCGCTCCCCGAATACCGACGCCTTATCGACAGCTGCGGCGGTCAGGAAATCATGCTCGGATACTCCGACAGCAATAAGGACGGCGGCTACATCACATCGGGCTGGGAGCTTTACAAGGCAGAGGTCGGACTGGTGGAGTTGGCGCAACGTCATGGTGTCCGATTGCGCCTGTTTCATGGCCGGGGCGGCACCGTCGGGCGCGGCGGCGGGCCCAGCTATGACGCCATCCTGGCCCAACCGCCGGGCGCCGTGAACGGGCAGATTCGTCTCACCGAACAGGGTGAGATCATTTCCAGCAAGTACACCAACCCCGAGGTCGGCCGGCGCAACATGGAGATTCACGTCGCCGCGACGCTTGAAGCATCGCTATTGAATTCCCAGCAAGGCCCGGTCCCCCACGACTACACGGAAATCATGGAAAGGCTTTCCGAAGGTGCCTTCGAGGCCTACCGGGCATTGGTCTTCGATACTCCCCGGTTCAACGAGTATTTCCGGGCCTCCACCGTGATCGATGAGATATCGACACTGAACATCGGGTCCCGGCCGGCATCGCGCAAACAGGGCGGAGGCATCAAGGACCTCCGCGCCATCCCCTGGGTATTCAGCTGGTCGCAGTGCCGGATCATGCTACCCGGCTGGTATGGTTTCGGATCGGCGGTGGAAACCTGGCTTGAAGAACACCCGGAAGACGGTCTCGGGCGGCTGAACGATATGTACGAGAATTGGCCTTTCTTCCGCACGCTTCTGTCAAACATGGACATGGTGCTGGCGAAAACCAACATGGCCATCGCCGGGCGCTATGCGGAACTGGTCCCCGACGGAAAGCTGCGGTTCGAAATCTTCGAGCGCATTCGTAACGAACGGGCCTCGTCGATCTCCGCCCTGCTGCGGATTTCCGGTACCGATCGCCTGCTCGCCACCAACCCGCTGCTTGCCCGCTCGATCCGCCCCCGCTCCCCCTAGGTCGACCCCCTGCACCCTCTGCAGGTCGACTTGCTCACGGCGCACCGGGACCAGTCCCAGGACCCGAAAGTGCTCCGCGGTCTGCTTCTCACCATCAACGGCATATCCGCCGGCCTGCGGAACAGCGGCTGAGGGCAATTTGGTGCCATCCGGCTTGGTGGTGGAAAAAATGCCCCGGGTGGCTTGCCACCCGAAGCCCGCAGGGTGAAGGGTGGTGGGCCCGGCAGGACTCGAACCTGCAACCAGACCGTTATGAGCGGCCGGCTCTAACCAATTGAGCTACGGGCCCCTGGCGGGATTTGGATATCAGGTAACAGGGATCGCCGGAGAGGTCCACCCCGATCCCCGGCCGCCCCCGTCAGTAGTCGAGGAAACTGCGCAGCTTGCGCGAGCGCGACGGGTGCTTGAGCTTCCTCAGCGCCTTGGCCTCGATCTGACGTATTCGTTCGCGGGTGACGGAGAACTGCTGGCCGACCTCCTCCAGGGTGTGGTCGGTGTTCATGCCGATGCCGAAGCGCATGCGAAGGACACGCTCCTCGCGTGCCGTCAGGCTGGCCAGAACCCGGGTCGTGGTTTCGCGAAGGTTCGCCTGAATGGCCGCTTCGAGGGGCTGGACCGCGTTCTTGTCCTCGATGAAGTCGCCCAGGTGGCTGTCTTCCTCGTCACCGATGGGGGTCTCGAGGCTGATCGGTTCCTTGGCGATCTTGAGGACCTTGCGCACCTTTTCCAGCGGCATGCTCAGCTTCACCGCCAATTCCTCGGGCGTCGGCTCGCGGCCGATCTCATGCAGCATCTGGCGCGACGTGCGGACTAGTTTGTTGATGGTTTCGATCATGTGCACGGGAATGCGGATGGTGCGGGCCTGATCGGCGATGGAGCGGGTGATGGCCTGCCTGATCCACCAGGTGGCGTAGGTCGAGAACTTGTAGCCGCGCCGGTACTCGAACTTGTCGACAGCCTTCATCAGGCCGATGTTGCCTTCCTGGATGAGGTCGAGGAACTGCAGGCCACGGTTGGTGTATTTCTTGGCGATGGAAATGACCAGACGCAGGTTGGCCTCGATCATCTCCTTCTTGGCTTTCGCCGCCTCGCGTTCGCCTTTCTGCACCGTGGAGACGATGCGGCGGAACTCGGGCACCGGCAGCCCGGCCTCGTGGGAGATGTCGGCGATGCATTCACGCAGGGGTTCGACGTCGTCGGCGTAGCGGGTGCCGAAGCGCTCCCACCCCTTGCCGCCTTTCTCGGATACCCGCTTCAGCCACCCGGGGTCCAGTTCGTCGCCGCGATAGTGCTCGAGGAAATCCTCGCGCTTGATGCGGCAACTGGTGGCCATGCGCAGGAGCTTGCCCTCGAGACTGATGAGCAGGCGGTTGAAATCATAAAGCTGCTCCACCAGCTGCTCGATGCGGGCGTTGTTCAGGTGCACGCCATCCATCAACTCGATGAGCTCCTTGCGCAGCTTCTGGTAGCGGGTTTCCTGGGACTTCTTGAGGGTGTCGCCCTTCTTCATCGCTTCCAGGCGCAGCATCTGAAGACGGTGAAGCTTGGTATAGGTGGAGGCTATTTTCTCGAAGGTTTCGACCACCTCCGGCGTCAGCTTAGCCTCTAGAACGGCGAGGGAGAGATTGCCCTCGTCCTGGTCAGAGTCGTCGGTGGACTCGCCATCCTTGCCGTTGGCACCGTTGGCGCCGTTGGCGCCGTCCGCCGAACTGGCCTCGCCGGCCTCGCCGGCCTCGCCGGCCTCGCCGGTCTCGCCGGTCTCGCTGGTCTCGCCGGTCTTGCCGGTCTCGCTGGTCTCGCTGGTCTCGCTGGTCTCGCTGGCGCTGTCAGCGCCGTTGGCGCCGTTCGCCTGTCCCTGGGTTTTCGCCGGAACGGCACTTTTCGGCTCGGCATCGCCGCCGTCGGCCTTGCCGGCGACCGCCTCCCCTTCGCCGTTTCCGGCATTGGTGGATTCGGCTTCATCATCGTCGTCGCCGTTCTCCAGCGCCGTCGTGGGGCCGCCGCCGTAGGTGGCTTCCAGGTCGATGATGTCACGCAGCAGCATCTTTTCATCGATCAGGGCATCGTGCCAGGAAACGATGGCCCTCGTGGTGAGCGGGCTTTCACAAATCCCCCCGATCATCATTTCGCGGCCGGCCTCGATCCGCTTGGCAATGGCGATTTCGCCTTCCCGCGACAGAAGCTCGACGCTGCCCATCTCGCGCAAATACATGCGTACCGGGTCATCGGTGCGCCCGAGGTCGGCGTCGCCGACGTTGCCGGTGGCCGGGGCGGCCGTTTCCGCCTCGGCCTTTTCCGGTGCCGGCGTGGCCTCCTCGCTTTCCTCTCCCTCGATGACGTTGATGCCCATATCCGAGAGCATCGCCATGGTGTCCTCGATCTGCTC
>JAJFIG010000274.1 GCA_021775195.1 Rhodospirillales bacterium
TAGTCGCAGTAGCGCCGTAACGAGTCGAGAAACGCCCCCAGCTCGGTGTCATTCCGGACGTAGGGCGTGTTCCCGGGTGCCAGTGACGGGCTGTGGTAGGTGAGGGTGAACACCCTGTGCCCGGCCTTCAGCATCGCTCGCGTCAGGCGTTTTTGCTCGTCGGGCGTGATGCCTTCCGGGGTCAGACGGATCCGCTCCACGATCCCCAGGCGCGCCAGGATCCCGGGCACGTGCAGCCGGAGTCCGAGCGGCGAGGCCGCTGCTCCGTAAAGGGGCTTGCCGGTCCCCTCCAGCAGCCCACCGGCGAGGAGCCCGGCGAACGACGTCGTCACCGGGATTTCCAGCAGCCGCCGCGCCGCGCCGAACCAGTACGGTCTGGCGCCGCAATGCAGGAAGTTCGGGCCCTCGTCGGGACTGAAATCGGTGCTCGGCACGACGCTGGCGTCGATCTCGTAGCCCAGGTCCTCGAGGATCCCCGTGGTCGCCGCCCCGACCCCGTAGCGTCCCGCCTTGTAAATCGTAGTGGATATGCCGAGATTGTCCTCGATGGTCCGTGTCAGGCGGACAAGTTTCTCGCGCTCCAGCGCCGCCGGCAGGTTGCCTGGGTAGGAGTTCCGGTTGCAGACTTCCTCGTCGAATGGCGGATTGACCCAGGGGTGCAGATGGGCGCCGATGTCGCACAGGCCGTCCCCATGCAGGTCCCGGAGCGGCCCATACCCGTCGGCCTGGCTGGCGACGGGATAGTCGATCACGTAGGTCGGCCTGAGGCCGTAGTTTTCGAAAACCCGATGAGCCCTCTCCTGGTGCCGCATGGCACCGACGCCCGTGTTGTCGCTGGACAGCGGCTTGCTCCAGTCGAATTCCTCCTCGGTGTCGACCACGACCGCCAGCAACGGCGGCTGATCGGACGGGAACTCGGCTATCGACCAGGTGTCAGGATTGAGCATGCCGGGGCCTCGTTGCTGGCGGCATCGATATCGTCATGGCCAGGATCGACCGCCTCAGGACGTCGGCGACGTACGTTGGGTGGTTCTCCCAAGCATGGTCTTGAGCGCCCGCCCGCCAACGTTCTTCAAGGCCCCCAAACCGCCCCTGATGGTCCACGGATTGAAGGCGACGATGCCCCACCGCTCCCGGCGCTGCGCCAGCCAGTCGAACTTGTAGTGATCGTCACCGCGGCCGAAATCCACTTCCCGCACCTCATCCACTTCGACCACATGCTCCATCAGGCGCAAGGTCAGGATCGAGCCCGCCGAAGACTTTTTGTAATCCTCGTCGTAGGCCAGCTTGAAGATCGTCGCCGCACCCCCCGCGACAATCCAGATCTGGGCCGCGATCGGGGTGTCGTCCGCATAGATGACGCCCATTCGCAGGCAGCCGTCCCGGGCCGCCCCCAAAACCAGCCCGCGGGTGAAGTCGGGATAGGGCTCGGGGTCCTTCCAGCTCGCCGCGTATACCGTCTCGTAGGCGGCGATCGTGGCCTCCAGCCCCTCGCCGCCGGTGATGATGTCGCAGCGGATTTTGCCCAGCTCGCCCAGCTTTTTCCCCTTGCGCTTCAAGGTATTGCGCAGGTTCGAGGGGCGTTTCTTCAGATAATCCTCGATCGAAGGGGTTTCGAACTCCTCGAAGGCATTGCCGAAGTGAAAATAGGTTTGTACGACCATCCCGGCTTGGCCCAGCGCATCGGCGAACGCTGGAAAAAACGGTGATTCGCCGTCCATGGAATCGAACCGGGCCACCTCCCACGCTGGTGATTCGGAGGCGATTGCAGTGGCAAAGCATGCCGCGGCCTCTTCGGGACGGATGCCCGTCGGCCGCAACACGGGGCTGTAGAGGGTCGTATACATGGTCGAATAGCCGTCAAGCTCCCGCTCTGCCATGCGTTCGCCTTCAGGGGTTGCGCGGCGCGTGACGAGGAGGGCCAGCGCCGAGGTTCCGCCACCATCGGAGGCCAGCCCGTAAAGCCGCAGCCTGTCGCCGGAATCGGCGACGGTCTTCGAAAGGTTGTCGAACCAGGAAAAGCTGCAATAAAAACTGCCCGCCGCCGCCTCTTCAAACAAATTCATATATGAATCGGGCAAAGACGTAAGGTCATCGAAAATTTGTACTTTTGGCATATCTTTCGGGCCGGCTCCGGTCCTCAACGAACATGGTCCAGTTTATATGTTTATCGAATTGCGTTATCGTCCGTTTGTCGGCCTCAGGTCGCTTTGGGCCAATGAAATAACGTCGCCAGTCCTTAGTGGGTGCCGCAAAGGTATACGAAAACATCCACGGCGCAAAGCAACGCATACATGAAGGAAAACCATGAAATTTGTGTCGGAATACCCGATGACAGCCCTATTGAGGTCACGACCTGAAGAAGTTCGGCGACATGCCTGAAGTCCTATGGGCATCCATAGAAGAAATCCCCGACCTGAGCCATCTTGAAAAGCTGTGGCTCGACCTGGAGGCGCGTGGCGAGGCCTCGTTTTTTCAGTCCTGGGGCTGGATCGGGTGCTGGCTGCGGGCATTACCCGGCGATTTCGAGCCCCGGGTCCTGATGGTTCGCGCCGGCGACACGGTCGTCGGCCTCGGCATCGTCATCGGGCGACGGCGCAGCCGACACGGGTTCGTGCGCTCGCGCGGCCTTTCCTTGAACGAGACCGGCGATCCCCATCACGATCAGTTGACGATGGAATACAACGGGTTCCTCGTCGACGAGGCGGTCAGGGAGGAAGCCGAAAAACGCATATTCGACCTCTTGATCGAGGAGAACCGGGACTGGGATGAACTCTATCTGAGCGGCCTCACGCCGGAAACCTGGGCCGGATACGCCCCGGCCGTCGCCGGGCGCCGTGTGGGGGTCTGGATGGAGGACACGAAACCCAGTGACTACGTGGATCTCGAGGCGGTCCGCCAGGGCGACGGCGACTACCTGGCGATCCTGAGCCGGAACACGCGCCAGCAGATCCGCCGGGCCATGCGCCGGTATGAGAGTTCTGGCCCACTGTGCCTGGAAGCGGCCTCCAGCCTCGACGAAGCCTTCGGTTACTTCGACGAGTTGAAAGTGCTGCACCAGAAGTATTGGAACAGCAGAGGGAACGTCGGTTCATTCGCCAATGCGTTCTTCGAAAAGTTTCACCGCTCCCTCATCGAGACGTTGTTCGAGTCCGGGGCAATTCAGTTGCTGCGCATATCAGCCGGTGGCGAGGCATTCGGCTACCTTTATAATTTTTTGAAGGACGGGCGGATTTATGCCTACCAAAGCGGTTTTCGCTACGACGACGACCGGCGCCTGAAACCCGGCCTCGTCAGTCATTACCTGGCGATCGATTTCAACCTGGCCCAGGATCACCGCGTTTACGATTTCATGGCCGGCGAGAGCCAACACAAGAAGAGCCTTGGCACCCATTCCGTGGATATGTATTGGGTGGTGCTGCAGCGCAATCGGCTGGTATTCCGTCTTGAGCACCTGTTGCGCGGGATCAAGGCGGGAGTTAGAGAAAAAATTAAGAATACGCGGTAAAATTTCCCCAAACCGTGGAAATGGTGGGGCGTTTCCAAATGGCACGCTGGGACATGGGAAGCGCGTTTTGTTTGAATGGATACCGCCGTTATTGGCGGCACGCGGGTACTGGGGCGATATTTCCCTGTCGATGAAAAGGTCTGGCCGGTAATGGGTGAGCTTTGTGGTTGGTTGGGGGGTGCCCACCGGGTGGTTGAGCCGGAAGAAATCCTGGCGCGCATGGGGCGCGCCTTCGGCCCAGGGGAAAACCTGACCTCTCAAAAGGCCTGTCAGGGCAACCACGGACTGTGGGCGGGCGGCCCCTCTGACGCCGGTCCGGCGCGCGCATGCCAGATATTCACCGACGGTGCGATCTGGGCGGCGATCGAGGGAAACCCGCAATGGCTGTCCGATGACATCGCCGAGATCGCCCGCCGCGGCGGTCATGCCGAGGCCCTGGCCGTCGCCTATCAGCGCATGGGCCGGGATCTGTTCGGCGTGCTCCAGGGAAGCTGGGCTCTCGCCGTTCTTCATCCCGCCGCCGGGCGGGCGCTCGTCGCCATCGACCGTTTGGGAATTCGCCCCATGTGTTTCGCGACGCCGGCGGAAGGGGGTCTCGTGTTCGGATCGACCACGACCGCCGTTGGCGCCCACCCGGGCCTGGCCACGTCCATCAGCCCGCAGGCGCTGTTCGATTATCTGTACTTTACCCGCATTCCGGCGCCGCAAACGGTCTATCGCGAGATCGGCAAACTCCTTCCCGGCCAGTACGTCTGGTACGAGGACGGCCATGTCACATCGGATTTCTACTGGAAGCTGGTCTACAGCAACGAAGACGCACGGCCAAACGCCGCCGAGGTCCGCGCCCTTTCCGAAGAGCTGATGGAAATTCTTCGGCGCGCCGTCGAACGCGCCAGCGCCGGCGGCAAGGGGACCAACGTCGGAACCTATCTTAGCGGCGGCATCGACAGCTCGACGGTGACGGGGGTGCTCGCCGATGTGTCTTCGCACCCCGTAACGGCCTTCACCGTCGGCTTTGACGTCGAGGGTTATAACGAGGTGCAATTCGCCAATGACGTTGCCCGCCATTTCGGCGCCGACCATAAAGTTTATGATCTGACACCGCGGGACGTCATCGATATCGCACCGCTCATCGCCAAGATCTACGACGAGCCCTTCGGCAACAGTTCCGCCGTTCCCGCCTTTTGCTGCGCCCGCCTGGCCAAGGAGAACGGCATCGACATCCTTTTGGCGGGTGATGGTGGCGACGAGCTCTTTGCCGGCAACACGCGATATGCGGATCAGCGTATTTTCGAGGCCTACGGCCACATTCCCGGATGGCTGCGGCGGAATGCGTTGGAGCCTTTCGTGAACAACTTTCCCGGCGGCGACGCCATATGGCCGGTTCGCAAGGCCCGCAGTTACATCAAACGGGCGACGACCCCTCTCCCCGACCGGACGGAAAGCTACAACTATTTCAACGATGTCCCGCCGTCCCACTGTTTTACTCGGGATATTGCCCCGGAAGTGGATCCGGATGGTCCCATCAAGCTGTTGAACTCTCATTACCGGGAGGTCCAATCCCACTCCGCTCTAAACCGGATGATGCACCTGGACATGTGGACCACCCTTGCCGACGATGATCTGCGGAAGGTCGCCCGCACCGCCGAGGCGGCAGGCGTTTTCGCCGAATACCCCCTGTTGGACCAGGAAGTTGTCGAATTTTCCGCCCGCGTTCCACCCAGCCTGAAGCTGAAAGGCCTGACGCTGCGCTACTTCTTCAAGCATGCCATGCGCGATTTCCTACCGAAATCAACGTTGCAGAAGAAGAAGCAGGGCTTCGGCCTTCCCTTCGGTTCCTGGATGAAGACTGATCCCGCGCTACGGTCCTTTACCTATGACAGCATCGAGGCCCTGAAAGGGCGTGATATCTTCACCCGTGAATTCCTCGATACCGTGGTCGAGGAACATCGGACCGGGCATGACGCCTATTACGGGGAACTGGTCTGGATCCTCATGATCCTTGAACTGTGGATGCAACACCATATTGACGATTGTTTCGCGGCCTAGGCGCCGATCAGAATTGGGTTGGTCCTCAGTTGCCCGCCAAGCGCAGATAAGTTCGTAAATCTCGGTGCAGTTTGACGGCCTCTCCCGTCTCAATGAAAAACGCCTCGACAATTTCCCTGTTGTCGATATGGATGGCGGGCTCCCGTAACGGCCAGTATTCGAACACGTACAGCCCCCGTGCCGTGTAAACGGGCGTCAGTTCATCAGGCGCAGCACCTATGCCGACTTCTTCCTGTAGTTCCCGCGCCGCGCCTTGCGCCGGCGCCTCACCCGGCTCGATGTTTCCTCCGGGCAGTCCAAAACCGGGGCGGTATGAGTGGCGCACGAGTAGTATCCTGTTTTTATGCCGGACCATGACCGTTGCGCCCGGCAGTCGCCGTCCGCGCAGGCGCTCTCCGGCGAGAGAGAGGCGGTAGGCGATAGTCAGGGCCCTCCGGGCCAGCCGGTCGATCATCGTCGTCATGCTCAATTCCCTCCCGTCAGGCCGTCATTGGCACCGACCGGCCGTCAACTGGAACTTTCATGACGGTGCATCCTGATGATACCGCACACCCGGCGCCGGGGGGCAAACCGTCTCCCGATTCCCGCTGGCCGGCATATCGGCCAAATTCCGCGATGCAGGCGCCTTGACCTAGCCAGACAGAGATCCAGTCCTTCCACATCCCCCAATTCTGGATTTCTTTACACTTTCGTCTGTTTCAAATTTCTTTTCACAAGACCTTGGAAAAGAACGGAAAAAATATTTCGAACAAGGAAATCTAACAAAAAACCGGTGTCCGGAAGGCATCCCGGACAGCAAAAGTGTCGGAACTTTTTACACTTTTGGATTTTGCCCCAAAACTTCCCTTAGGAGTTTGAAAATAAACAGAAAAATATGATGTCAATCGCACGAATTAGGCCGAAACACCGGGATTTCACCGGAATCGGTCGAAAAAAGTGTCGGAATTCTTTACAGTTTTGACCACGGCCATGGAGGAAAAATTTGCTAATCAATTGAAATTGAACAAATTTATCAAGTTGGCATGAATCCTGCATAACTTTATGGCAAGAGGCGTTGCGTGAGCCAACATCGTGTTTTAAGGCAATCCAGCGCCGGCATTCAAAAGACGGAGGGTTAAACAATGAAGACCACAACGATACGCAAAGCTCTCACGGGAGCAATTCTAAGCGGCGCCATGGTCATGGCGCTGGGCACCGGGCCGGCATCGGCCGTATCCGTGTCGAGCCAGTTGTTTGGCGGCACCAACAGGCTATCCGACAACAGCGCCGAATGGCTGATCAAGAGCCCGAACAACGTCGGCCCCGCCACCATCATCGAGACCGGCGACCGCCTGCGCGGCATTTTCAATATTCAGACCATTGAAGACCAGAACGCGAACACCCATAATCTGGGCGTCCCGGGCGTCAACGAACTGGCCGGTATTTTCGACGTCATCGCAGTCGTCGGACCGGTTCTCTTCGTGGACCCGATTCTCGGCCCGGTCGCGTCGATCGCCTTCACACCCAACCCGGCCTTTGCCGCCGAACTGGCGGGACAGGGCTTCACCGGCTCAGGAACCCCGATGATCGCCCTCTGGGAAGATCCCGCGGCTGAATTCGCGCGGACTGACGGCGGCGCCGCCGGTACGCTGGCCGCACGTAGGACCGCCCTTGAGGCCCTGATCAACGACGTTCCCTCGGCCTCGCCGTGGGCAACCCTTGGATTCACGGGTGCTGGCGGCACGCCGGTGGCTGGCGAAGGTTGGCTGACTTTAGGGCTTGCCCCCGTCGACATCTCGGTGTTCCACACCTTGCCATCGGGCGCAGGCGGCGGATCGTTCAACGTCGGCCTCAACTTGATCGAGAACCTGACCGGCAAGATATTCAAGACCACGCCCACCATCTTCGGTGGTGTCGCCAACGTTTCGGGAACCGGCACGCTGAAGGGTATTCAGACGGAATTCCTCGCGGGCACGACACCCGCCGACGTCTTCGACAACGTCGACTTCTTCGTCAATATCGTTCCCGAGCCGGCCACTCTCGGCCTTCTCGGCATCGGCCTTCTCGGCCTCGGCGGGATGGCACGGCGGAGGCGGAAAGCCGCCTGACGGGCCCTGCCCTAAGAAGAGTTTAACTCTCCAAAGGCTCTCCCCCGGTTGGTACCGGGGGAGAGCTTTTTGCGTCCTGGTCCCAATGCCCGGCCTCGCCGGATCATCGGTTTGATTTTCTCGAAATCTAGGCCGCCGAGGCGGCGTCGGAGCCGTCCTCGTCGAACATCAGGTCCGCCAGGGGCCGGCGCACCGACCGGGCCTTGGCCGCCCGCGACACCGGCTGTCCCAGCCGCCC
>JAJFIG010000275.1 GCA_021775195.1 Rhodospirillales bacterium
CTCGTCTGCCCGGCCCAGGCGGTGGAGCGCCTCCGCCACTTCGTCTCCCGCAACGCCTTCGATATCGAGGGCCTGGGGGGCAGGCACATCGAGGCCTTCTGGAACGACGGCCTCATCGCCACCCCCGCCGACATCTTCCGCCTGCCCGACAAGGGTGCCGAGATCATGGAGCGCGAGGGCTGGGGCGGGAAATCGGTGGAGAACCTCGCCGAAGCCCTGGCCGAGAAGCGCACCATCCCCCTGGAGCGCTTCATCTACGCCCTCGGCATCCGTCAGGTCGGCCAGGCGACGGGACGCCTGCTGGCCAAGCAGTACGGCTCCCTCGCCGCCTGGCGCCAGGCCATGGAAGCCGCCGGGGACCCGGAATCCGAGGCCTATCAGGACCTGGTCAACATCGACGGCATCGGCCCCGCGGTCGCCGCCGACCTCTTGGCCTTCGTCGCCGAGGAACATAACCGCGCCGTCCTCGACGACCTCGGGGAGCTACTCGACGTGGCGGACTTCGCGGCGCCGGCCACCGACGGCTCCCCCGTCGCCGGCAAGACCGTGGTCTTCACCGGCACCCTGACGACGGTGAGCCGCAACGAGGCCAAGGCCCGGGCCGAGTCCCTGGGCGCCAAGGTCGCGGGCTCGGTGTCGAAGAAGACCGATTACGTGATCATCGGCGCCGACGCCGGCTCCAAGGCCCGCAAGGCCCAGGACCTCGGCGTCCCCACCCTCAGCGAACAGGAATGGCTGGACTTGATCGGTTAGGGGCCACACATAAGACCGGCGAGGCATACCGCAGCAAGGGGGGAAGACCATGCATCACCGTAACCGTTTGGCCCTATTCGTGATCCTGTTCGGGCTTCTCGGCTTCGTTCCGCCGGTTCATGCCGCGCCCCAACTGGCGAAGGCCGGCGCCGTGCGCGAGATTACGCCTATCGCCGGACCCATCTACCGGTTCCGCAACGACCACCACTATTCCATCTTCGTCGTGACGCCCGCCGGCATCATCGCCACCGATCCCATCAACGCCGACGCCGCCACATGGCTGAAGGCCGAGTTGAAGCGCCGATTCGCCAAGCCCGTCCGCTACCTCATCTACAGCCACGATCATGTCGACCACAGTTCCGGCGGCGAGGTCTTCGCCGACACCGCCGTCGTCATCGCCCACGAGAACGCCAAGCGGACCATCCTCGGCGAGAAACGCCCTACCGCCGTTCCCGACGTCACCTTTTCCGAACGCCTGGTGATCGAGCTCGGCGGCATCGTCGTCGAGCTCTCCCACGTCGGGCGCAATCATTCCGACAATTCCATCGTCATGCGTTTTCCAAAGGAGCGGGTACTCTTCGGCGTCGATTTCATCCCCGTCGACAGCATCGGCTGGAAGGATTTCTCCGATGCCTACATGGAGGACTGGATCGAATCCCTCAAACGCGTCGAGGTCATGGATTTCGACACCCTCGCCCCCGGCCACGGCCCCATGGGCACCCGGGACCACGTCCGCGCCTTCCGCGAATACATGGAGGATCTGCACGGCCAGGTCCTGGCCGGCGCCCGCCGGGGCAGGACCCTGGACCAGATCAAGGCCGAGGTCGATCTCGGCAAGTACAAGTCCTGGTCCGGCTACGATTCCATGCTCATGCTCAACTTCGAAGGCATGTACCGCCACGTCCAACTCCACCGGCGCGGAAATTAGGTCATATAATAGAAAAGGACGCCGTTAAGGCGTCCTTCTTTTTCAGAACCGGAAATCGCGAGCCCGGTGCCCGCCACACTTAGTGCAGCTTGTCCGGCAGTTCCTTGACCGCGTCGTCGATCAGGGCGTCGGCGCGGGCGTCGGTCATGGTTTCGGCCAGCAGCCGCCGGGTGGCCTCGATGGCGGCGTCGACGGCCGCCGTGCGGACCTCGTCCGTGGCCACCGCCTCGGCGTGGGCGATGCGGTCCCTGGCCAGTAGTTCCAGGCGCGCCAGCGACTTCTCCAGCGCCTCGACGGCGTGTGCCCGCTGACGCTCGGCTTCGGCTTTCGCCCGTTCGGCAATCTGTTCGGCCTCGCCGGCGGCGTCGCGCTGCTTGCGCTCGTATGACGCCAGCAGCTCCTGCGCCTCCTCGCGCAGGCGCGTCGCTTCCTCGATCTGGTTGGCGATCGCCTCCGCCCGCTTGTCCAGCGCTTCGGTCGCCACCTGGTAGACCTTGCGGAATCCGAATCCCACCAGGATGACGAAGGCGACGAAGACCCAGAATTCCGCCGTCCCGTAGAAGGGCGCCGCGTGTCCCGCCGTTTCCGCTGCCCAGGCCTGCATCATCCGCGCTCCGCCAGAACCGCGTCGATGGCGGCGTTGACCGTGTTCTCGTCCGGGGCCTCACCCATCAGCTTCTGCGCCGCCGAACGGGTTACCTCGGCGGTGACGCCGCGTATTTCCGCCATCGCCGAGTTCTTGGCCTCGGCAATGCGCGATTCGGCCGCCGCGATCTCGTCCAGCAGGCGGGTATTGACCGCCGCCGTCCGCTCCGCCGCGTCCGCCGTCATTGCCTCGCGCACGTCGCGCAGGACGTCGTGGGCCTTGCTTCTGGCGTCGGCCAGCACCTCTTCGTAGGCGGCGGCCGCCACCTCGGCCTCCGATTTCAGGGTTTCCGCCTTTTTCAGGTTCTCCTCGATGCGGTGCTGGCGCCGTTCCAGCACCTGGCCGATGCGCGGCAGCGCCACCTTCGCCATCAGCACGTAGAGGATGATGAAGGTGATCGCCAGCCAGATCAGCTGGGGAGAGACCGTGGTCGGATCGAATTGCGGCATGGTGCCCTCGCGGGTTGCGGATCCTGTTAGCGGCCGGTGATCAGAAGATGAACAGGATCATCAGCGCCACGAGCAGGGCGTACAGTGCCACCGCTTCGACCAGGGCGAAGCCGATCCACATGAACAGTCCGACGTTCGGTGCCGCGGCCGGGTTGCGCGCGACCGACGTGATCATCGACGAAAAGATGTTACCGATACCGGCTCCCACACCGCCCAGGCCGATCACGGCCAGGCCCGCGCCGATCAGTTTTGCAGCAGCTACTTCCATTACTAGGGCTCCTCAGGTTGGTTTTCTCAAACGAAGTGTGTCGGAAGGAATTCTTAATGCATGTTCAGTGCATCATTCAGGTAGATGCAGGTGAGAATGGTGAAGACGTAAGCCTGGAGAAAGGCGATCAACAATTCAAGCCCGGTCAGCGCGACCACGAAGACCAGGGGGAAGACCCCGAACAGTCCCAGCGCGACGACGAATCCGGCGAACACCTTCAGCATGGTATGACCCGCCGTCATGTTGGCGAACAGCCGCAGCGACAGGCTGATGGGGCGGGTGAAGTAGGAGAGAATCTCGATCGGCACCAGCAGCGGCGCGATGTACCAGGGAACCCCGTGGGGCAGGAAGAAGCCGAAGAACCCGATCCCGTGCTTGGCGAATCCAACGATCGTGGCGCCGACGAAGACCACCATGGCCATGCCGAAGGTGACTACCAGGTGGCTGGTGAAGGTGAAACTGTAGGGAACCAGGCCAAGCATGTTGCCCAGCAGGATGAACATGAACAGCGAAAAGACGAAGGGGAAGAACTGCCGCCCCTCGGCGCCGATGTTTTCGCGCACCATCCCGGCGATGAACTCGTAACAGAGCTCGGCCATGGACTGCCATCGTCCCGGCACCATGGCCCGACCGCGCATGCCGACTACCAGGAACACCGTCGCCAGGACCACGGTGATCGTCATCACCAGGGCCGAGTTGGTGAAGGATGCGTCGACCTCGCCGATTTGAACGGGGATCAGGGTCTTGATTTCAAACTGCTTGAGCGGGCTGGCCACGTGTTTCCTCGTCTCGTTTCCCGGCCGCCGGGTGTTGTCCCCGCCGGCCCTATTCTTCGTCGTTCGCCGCCGTATCCTTGTTTGATGCCGGACGGTAGCCCGCGGCGAGGCCCATTCCGCTAACCGTCCGATAGACGTTCCACATCCCGGCGGCGGAGCCGAGGAAGAAGAACACGATCAGGAACCACGGCGACGTTTCCAGCCACGCATCGAGACCCAGACCGATCCCCACTCCGACGATTAAGCCACCGACCAATTCGGTGCCGATGCGAAACGCAATGCCGAGCCCACTCGGCGCTGGTTTCCCGTTTGGACCTTCGCCGTGCCCGGGCGGCTGCATCTGATCGCGCGCCTGCCGCAAGCGGCTGTCGAGGTCTTCCAGCGACTTCGGGGATTTGTCTTTGTTCATAGGGGCAATACGCGGAAAAACCCCCTTTTTAGCCGGTTTTGCGCCGTAATCGCGACGGAAGATAAAGACCGCTCCGAACCCTGTCAAGGCTGAAAACCGCGGACTTAAATTGTTGAAATCAATAAAAAAACAGGTTCCGTCCCGGGTTCTGAGGCAGGCTGTTTGGGTCTTGGTCAGGCGGTGGCCCGCATCTCCTCGGCTTCCTGCAGGTCCACCGAGACCAGTTGCGACACCCCCCGTTCGGACATGGTCACCCCATAGAGGCGGTGCATGCGTGCCATGGTCAGGCGGTGGTGGGTAATGACCAGGAAGCGGGTCAGCCCCGACGCCGCCATGTCGTCGAGCAGGGTGCAGAAGCGATCGACGTTGGCGTCGTCCAGGGGCGCATCGACCTCGTCCAGCACGCAGATTGGTGATGGATTGGTCAGGAAGACGGCGAACAGCAGCGCCAGCGCCGTCAACGCCTGCTCGCCCCCCGACAGCAGCGACAGCACCTGGAGCCGCTTGCCCGGCGGGCTGGCCATGATCTCCAGGCCGGCTTCCAGGGGATCGTCGGATTCGGTGAGCGCCAGGTGTGCCCGCCCGCCGCCGAACATGCGCACGAACAGCGTCTGGAAGTTCTGGTCCACTTCCTTGAACGACGTCATCAGGCGCTCGCGGCCTTCGCGGTTGAGTTCGGCGATGGCCCGGCGCAGTTTTTCGATCGCCGCCACCAGATCCGCCCGTTCGGTTTCCAGGGACTCGATCTGTTCGTTCAGCTCGATGCTTTCCTGTTCCGCCCTCAGGTTGACCGGACCCATGGTCTCCCGCTCCCGCAGCAAACGCTCCAGGCGGCGCTCCACCGCTTCCAGTTCCGGCAGGTCATCGCCCTTGGCCAGTTCCGCCACCGCCGCCAACTGATCCGGGGTGGTTTGCAGGCGCTCCGCGATACGATCACCGAGGTCGTCGCAGGCCTGCTTGCCCTGCTCGACCGCTCCCTCGATTCGCACCCGCTCCTCGCGTGCCTGAGCCAGTTCGGATTCGACGGCCCGCAGGTCCCGTTCCGCCGCCGCCAGCCGCTCCTCGCTTTCCGCCAGCCGGTCGGCGGCGACGGTGCGCCGTTGTTCGGATCCCTCGATCCTGGTCAGCAGGATACTCCGCTGTTCCTTGATCTCCTCGGGGCGGGTCGACAGGTCTTCCAGTTCCGCCGTCACCGCCTGGCGCCGTTCCTCGAGTTGCCCCATGCGTCCCGCGGCGCCATCACTGCGCTCGCGCCATGAAGCCAGTTCCCGGGCAATGTCGTCGAGGCGCCGGCGTCGTTCCTCGGCGGCGCGGATGACCTGGTCGTGGGCGCTCTGCCGGTCGCTTTGAACCGCCCGGCATTCATTCAGCTCGCCGCGCAGGGTGGCGATTTCGTCGCGGGCCGCCGCCGATTGGGGCAGGGCCGCCAGGGCCGTGTCGGCCTCGCCGTGCCGCGCTTCGGCCGTCACCAGGTCCCGTTCGATGCTTTCGCCGTTTTCCTTAAGGGTCGTCAGCCGCGCCTCATGCTGGCGCGCCCGCTCGCGGATTTCGGCGTGAGCGTCCCGTTGCTCCGTGAAGGCGCTGTCGGCGTCGTGAAGGGCGGCGCGGGCGTTTCTGTCGGCCGCCGCGGCCTCATCGGCGGTAGTCCGTGCCGCGGTTGCCCTGGTTTTCGTGTTGTCCACATCGGCTTGGGCGTCGGCCAGGCGCGCCCGCAGTTCCGTCAGCCGGTTGCGTTGTTCAAGACGTATGGTCGCCGCCGTCGCCGCGTCGGCGGATACCGCGTATCCGTCCCAGCGCCACAAGGCGCCGTCGCGGCTGACAAGGCGTTGGCCCTGGGCCAGGCCGTCGGCGAGGCGGGCTCCCTGGGCCTCGTCGGCAACGACGCCGATCTGGGCCAGCCGCCGGGTGAGCGCTGCCGGTGCATTGACGAATTGGGCCAGCGGTTCCGCCCCTTGGGGCAGGGACGGTACCGTGCTCAGGGGCGGCAGGGTGCGCCAGCGGACCGGTGCCGTCTCATCCGCCGGTGCCGACAGGTCGTCACCGAGGGCGGCGCCCAGGGCCGCTTCGTAACCCGGGCTCACGGTAACGTCGTCGATCACTGCCGCCAGCGTCTCGCCGTCGCCGGTGTTGAGGATTTCCGCCAATGCCTCTTCTTCCGCCGCCAACCTCGTCAGCGCCGCCTCCGCCGTGCGCAGCGTCTCCGCCGCGGTGTCGGCATCGTCGATGGCCTGCTGACGGCCGGCTTCCGCCGTGGCGACTCGGGCGCGGTTGGCCTCAAGTGCCTCCCGCGCCGCCGCCAGGGCACTCTCGGCGCTTTCCAGGGCGGCCGCGTCGACTGCCTCGCCCTCGAGGGTCGCGCGCTGACGGGCGATATCGGCGCCGCGGGCGCTCAGTTGACGCCGTCGTTCGTCGAGGTCGGCCAGGGTTGCCGACAGGCTGGAGCGGCGAGCCTCGTCGTTGGCGACCCGTTCGGTCAGCTCGGTAAGCCTGGCGTCGACGGCGTCGACCGCGTCCCGTGCCGCCGCCAGGGCCCGGGCGGCGGTTTCCCGCGCCGTCTCCTCGCCCTGGCGGGCCTTTTCGATGCCCGCCTGTTCCTCGGCCAGCGTTTGCAGGGCCAGTTCGGCATCCGCCGCCAGCGCCCGCTCCCGTTCGCTGTCCGCCGCCACCTGTTGCAGGCGGTTCTCGCAGGCCTGGCGGGCGGCGTCCAAACGCTGTTCCTCTTCGGCCAGGGTATCACGCGCCAGCAGCAGGCGCTGCAACTCGGCCGCCGCCTCGGCCTCGGCCTGGCGCAGCTCCGGCAGGTCGGCGGCCCGTTCGGCCTGTTGTGTCGCCGCGGCGCTGGCCCGCCGGGTCAGTTCCGCCACCCGGGCCTCGGCCGTGCGAAGCCGTTCCCGGCAGGCTTCCAGATCACCGACGGCAGCCTGCCAGCGCAGATGGAAAAGCGTTGCCTCGGCGCGCCGGATGTGGCCGCTGAGGTTGCGGTAGCGGGATGCCTGCCGGGCCTGTTTCTTGAGGCTGAGGCGTTGCGCTTCGAGGGTCGCCAGGACGTCGTCCAGGCGCTCCAGGTTGGTGTCTGCCCCGCGCAGGCGCAACTCGGCTTCGTGGCGCCGCGAGTGCAGGCCGGTGATGCCGGCGGCCTCTTCCAGGATGGTCCGCCGTTCGGTGGGCTTGGCGCCGATGACGGCGCCGATTCGCCCCTGGCTGACCAGTCCCGCCGAACGGGCCCCGGTGGCGGCGTCGGCAAACAGCAATTGGACGTCGCGGGCCCGCATCTCCTTGCCGTTCACCCGGTAGGTAGAACCCTTGGTGCGTTCGATGCGGCGGCTGACGTTCAGCTCCTCGCTGTCGTTGAAGGCGGCCGGGGCGGTGCGTTCGCTGTTGTCCAGGCCGAGGATCACCTCGGCGACGTTTCGTGCCGGCCGTTCGGCGGTGCCGCCGAAGATGACGTCGTCCATTTCGCCGCCGCGCATCTGCTTGGCCGAGCTTTCGCCCATGGTCCAGCGCAGGGCCTCGACCAGATTGGATTTTCCGCAGCCGTTGGGACCGACGATTCCGGTCAGGCCCGGACCCACCGATAGCTCGGTCGGTTCGACGAACGATTTGAAACCGGCAAGCCGCAGCTTGGTGAACTGCAACAAAGCTTACGCTCCGCCCATGACGATGTGCCTCGAATCCCTTAAGTTTATTACTTCAACGCCTTTTCAATGACGTCTTGGAAGTCGGCGAACGGCCGAGCTCCCGATACCTTGGTCCCGTTGATGAAGAACGTCGGCGTCGATTCGACTCCGAGTTCCTTGTTCGCCGCGTCGGCGCCGCCCCTGATCGAATTCATCAGCGGTTCGTTCGTCAGGCAGGCCTCGAAGTCCTTCTCCGACATGCCGCCCAGACGCGCCACCTGCAGCAGCGCCGCCCGCGGGTTGTTGCTTTGCGCCCATTGGGCCTGGCTGCGGAACAGCACCTCTATGAAGCCGAAAAAGCGCTTCGGCGCCGCGCACCGTGCCAGCATGTGGGCCGCCAGTGCCACTCCGCCGAAGGGGAAATCGTGGAAAACCAGACGCACCTTTCCGGTGTCGATGTAGGTCTTCTTGATTTGCGGCAGGGTTTCCCGGTGGAAGTTGGCGCAATGGGGACACCCGAGGGACGAATATTCGACCATGGTAACCGGCGCGTCGTCCTTGCCCAACACCTTTTCCGCCATGGCTTCTTCCATGGTGGCATTGGCGGCGTAGGCGGCCGGAGCCCCCAAAAGGAATACCGCAAACGCTATACCTAGTGTCGTTCGGATCAAATTAACCTCCCGGGACACAACATAGTGATGACTATAAAACCGCCGAAGCGGCCACACAAGCGCCCATTCTGCGTCCCCGGCTTGTCAGAGGCTCTGCGAATGGGCTCTAACGATATAGGGTCGTTCGCTCCGTTGTTCATGCCCCGCGGGGATGTTTTTTCCGCCCCATGACCGACCGGCCCAGAGCCTCCAGCCCGGCCCTCAGGTCCGTATCCTCGACGCTGTCCAGGATTTCCGCAAGCCGGACTTCCTCGTCCGCGTCCAAAGGTCGCACGGGAGACCCGCCCGCGTTGTCCCGCGTCGGCACCGGCCCGTTGACAAGGGCCAGGTGGGCAATCGCCTTGTATCCGAAATAGCCGTTGATACGATCGACCACGACGGGTCCCAGGTGCTGCAGTTCCGTGGCCAGGCCGCCGCTGTCGACCCGCAGGCGCAGGGTGCCTCCGAGATGATCCGCCGACGGGTAGGTGATTTTCTCCGGCGCGCTGTGGGTGCCCAGGTGGGCGCCGACGATGATCGGCCAATCCTTGACGATGGCGCCGTCGGCGAATCCCCGCGACCCGAACACCGGTTTGGTGATATCGGCGACCGTGGCGGCCAGGGGGCGGGGGCCGCGTCCTCGTTTGCTCATCGATGCGCTTTCCCGGATTCCATGCCTCTATGGTAGGATCGCCGCCCGGTCAGAACAACCCGAACCAGGAAGCCGTGTCCGTCACGCCGCAGCCACCCCCCGCCCAGCTTCGCCGCCGCATGCTGGCCTGGTATGACCGCGGCCACCGGGCCCTGCCGTGGCGGGCGGATCCCGGTGTCACGCCTGATCCCTATCGGGTATGGCTGAGCGAGATCATGCTCCAGCAAACCACCGTTGCCACCGTGATCCCCTACTTCGAAGCCTTCCTCGTCCGCTGGCCCTCCATCGCCAAACTCGCCGGCGCCGATCTCGATGAAGTGCTCCACGCCTGGCAGGGCCTGGGTTATTACGCCAGGGCCCGCAACATGCATGCCTGCGCCTGCGCCGTCATCCGCGATCATGGCGGCCGGTTCCCCGATACCGAGGAGGCCCTGCGCCGTCTGCCCGGTATCGGCGCCTACACCGCCGCCGCAATCGCCGCCATCGCGTTCGGGCGCCGGGCGGCGCCCGTCGACGGCAACATCATCCGGGTGCTGGCGCGCCTCTACGCGCTTGGCGAGCCGTTGCCCGGCGTGCGCACCCGGGTACAGGCCCTGGCCCAGGCCCTGATGCCCGCCGGCCGGCCCGGCGATTTCGCCCAGGCCTTGATGGACCTGGGGGCCACGGTCTGCACCCCGCGCAAACCCGCCTGTGGCGAATGCCCCTGGCGCCGGGCCTGTGCCGCCAACCGGGACGGCACACCGGAGGCCTACCCGGTCAAGGCCCGGAAAAGCCCAAGGCCGACCCGCCGGGGCGTCGCCTTTTGGGCGGTCCGCGACGACGGCGCGGTGCTGCTGCGCCGCCGCCCCGAAACCGGGTTGCTGGGCGGCATGATGGAAATTCCGTCCACCGAGTGGCGCCAGGCGCCATGGCTGCTGCCCGAGGCCCGCGCCCTCGCCCCCGTCGCCACCCGCTGGCGTTCGTTGCCCGGAATCGTCCGCCACACCTTCACCCATTTCCATCTCGAACTCACGGTGCTTTCCGGCCGTATCGCGGATGGGGACGGCCTGGACGGTGTCTGGTGCCCGCCCGGACGGTTGTCCGATCACGCCTTGCCGACGCTGATGAAAAAGGTCGCTCGCCACGCCGGTGCGGAGTTTGGCATTACACCGCCGATGATCAAGTGACACACATTTGACACGGGGGCTGAAAGCATTCCGACAGTTATTCTCGATAACGTAAAACGGGGCGGAAGCCTCTTGGATAATGGAACCAATAAGATCAAAACCAGAAGGATCAAATGACACCAGAATTGGAATGGTTGACAGGAGTTTTGCGCCTCGGCCGTGACTATCGACGGCACGGAGATCCTTATGAATTCAGCTGTACCGTGTTGCGTCGTGGCGACGAAGCAGAACTGCTTGGCGCCAGCGGCGGACTGACCCCCAGTCTGGTACGGCGCATGAAGGAGGTCTTTCTCGTACAGGGCGTTCGCCGCCTGTCCTGGGAGCGCCGCAACGGCCAGATGCGCCGGGTGGTTTGGGACATGGACTGGAACACCCACGGCTCGGTGTCAATTTCTCACGAAGACATCGGCCTCACAGTGGTCGCCTCGGAAGAGTCTGACGCCCGGCCTAAACGGTCCCGCAGAGCCGCCTAGAAACTCTGGCCGCTCCGGCGATCATCCCCGGAACGCCGGGTCGATGTCGATTTGGGCCAGGTTGGCGACCAGGGTCGCCCAGGTAAAACAGCCGACGACGGCGGCGATTTCGATCAGTTCCGCGTCCGTCAGCCCCGCTGCCAGCAGCGCCTCGCGGTC
>JAJFIG010000276.1 GCA_021775195.1 Rhodospirillales bacterium
GATGCCCACGGCAACGTGCAGCTTTCCGGCACCGGGGCGCTGGCCGACCTGTTGACCGACCTACTGAAGAAAAACACCAACATCACCCGCGTCCGCGGCGACACCTTCGGCTATCTGCAGCGCTCGTTCCTAGGCTGTGTTTCCGACGTCGACCAGCGCGAGGCCCGCGAGGTCGGCGAAAAGGCCGTCCAGTTCGCCCAGTGGGAAGACCGCGATGGCTCGGTCACTATTCACCGCACCGGGTTCTACTCCGTCGAATACCAGCTCAGCCAACTGGAAGCGGTAGCCGGCAAGACCGCGGTGATGAAAGACGAGTTCATTACGGAATCGGGGACCGATGTCACCGACAAGTTCCTCCTCTACCTGAGGCCGCTCCTGGGATCGGGAATGCCCGACGCCTATCGCCTGCGCCTGAACCGGGTGGCGAAAATACTCAACGGCAGACAGGGAGCGTCTTAAGACGCTGGTGCCGCGTCGTCGATGAGCAGTTGCGGGGTCGTCGTTCCGCGCCAGGTATTGGCCCTGAGTCGCCCGGCGATATGGAACAGGGCGCCGTCGTTGTAGCGCAAAGCCTTCCCCAGGTCCGTGTCCATGCAGCGGAAGGCGATGGCGTTCAGCCGGGCGCCGCCGTCGCCGGCCAGGGTACAGCGCAGATGGTCGTTTCCGACGACGTCGGTATAGACCAGGCGGGCGTTGGCAATGGCGAACTTGGGTTCGGGATTGCCGGAACCGAAGGGCCCGACCCGTTCGAGGGCGCTGATCATATCCAGGGACGCGGCCGCGACCTTCAGGCCGCCGTCCAGGTACAGGCGGGGCACAAGCGGCCCGCCCCCCACATCATCGGCGACGCGGTCGACAAGGAACCCGACCAGTTCCGCAAGGTTGTCCCGTTCCGCGGTAAAGCCCGCGGCCATGGCATGGCCACCACCCTTGACCAGAAGTCCCTTCTGATAGGCCGCGATCACCGCCGCTCCCAGGTCGACCCCGGAAATCGAGCGCCCGGACCCCGAGGCGTTGTCGCCATCCAGTGCCATGACAATGGCCGGGCGGTTGAATTGTTCCTTGAGCCGGCTGGCAACGATGCCGATGACACCAGGGTGCCAGCCTTCACCGGATACGACGACCAGAGGCAGGTCCCGCCCTGCCTGGATCGCGTCCTCCGCCTGTTCCATGGCCTGCTGGAGGACGCCGGCTTCGATCTCCCGGCGCTCCCGGTTGAGATCATCCAGCCGCCGGGCGATGGATTCGGCCTCGGTTGCATCGTCGCTGCTCAACAGGCGGGCGCCCAGGTCGGCGGCGCCGACCCGGCCACCGGCATTGATCCGCGGTCCCAGGATGTAGCCGAGGTGATAGGCTCCCGGCGCCTCGTTGACGCCGGTAACGTCTGCAAGCAGCCTGAGTCCCGTATTGCCACGCCGGGCCATCACCTTGAGACCCTGCGCGACCAGCGCCCGGTTGACGCCCGTCAGCGGCACAACGTCGCAGACTGTTCCCAGGGCGACCAGGTCGAGCCATTGCATGAGATCCGGTTCGGGACGGTCCGCGTACCACCCAGCCTGGCGCAGCGCCCTGTTGAGACCGACAACCAACAGAAAGGCCACCCCGACGGCCGCCATCTGGCCGTGCGGGCTATCCTCATCCAGGCGGTTGGGGTCGATGACCGCGATCGCCGGCGGCAATCGTGCCTCCGCCTTGTGGTGGTCGACCACGATCACGTCGAGGCCGGCGACGGCCGCGGCTTCAAGGGGAGCATGGGCACTGACCCCGCAGTCCACGGTCACGACCACCGACACGCCCTCGCCCTTGAGGGTCATGAGGGCTTCGGTGCTGGGGCCATATCCTTCACGGATGCGATCCGGAATGTAGATGCGGGGCCGGCCGCCGACAGCGGTAAAAAACCGGGTCAACAGCGCAGTCGACGTGGCGCCGTCAACAACGGAGTCGCCGAAGATGGCGATGCGCTCCCCCTGCACTATGGCGCTGGCCAACCGCTCGCAAGCCGCTTCCATATCCTTTAGATGGTTGGGATCGGGCAGCAGGTCACGCAGGGTCGGATTGAGAAAGGCCTCGGCATCGTCCAGGTCGACGCCCCGGGCCGATATCACCCGGGCGACGATCTCGGGAACCTGGAGGCGTTGCGCAAGGGCCATGGCCGCCCGGTCGTCGGCCGAACGGGCCAGCCAGCAGCGCCCGGTCAGGGATCGCCCGACCCCCAGGAAACCGTCGGCGGTATCCATTGCTTCCGTCCGTGTAACCGCACTGCCCCCCGTCATTCCATGCCTAGAGCTCTACACCACCGTCGGCCCACGGGCGACGAGGCCGGCAAAATCGTGGTGGGCCTCGATATAGCGCAGGGTCCGGGTTTTGGATCGCATGACCAAGGAATGGGTTACCGCGACGCCTTGGCGGTTGCGTACGCCCGCCAGCATGTTGCCGTTGGTTACACCAGTGGCGGCGAAAGTGACATCGCCGGCGGCCATGTCCTCGACCCCGTATTTGCGGTCCGGATCGGTGATCTCGAGGCGGGAAACCTTGATTTTATCCTCTTTATTGCGCACCACCAGGCGTCCCCACATCTGCCCCCCCACGCACCTGAGAGCAGCAGCCGCCAACACGCCCTGGGGGGCACCGCCGATACCCATGTAGATGTCGACCCGGCTTTCCGGCTGGGTCGTGGAGATGACTCCACTGACATCGCCGTCACCGATCAGCATGATCCGCGCTCCGGCCTCGCGCGCTTTGGCGATCAACTCGGCATGCCGTGGCCGGTCCAGGATGCAGGCCACCAGTTCACCGACTTCGACACCCTTGGCCTTGGCAAGTTCCTGCAGGTTCGTGCCCGGTTCCTCGTCCAGGTCGACAACCCCATCCGGCAACCCGCCGCCGACGGCGATCTTGTCCATGTACACGTCCGGTGTGTTCAGGAACCCACCGTCCTCGGCCAGGGCAATGACCGACAGGGCATTGGGTTCTCCCTTGGCGGTGATCGAGTGCCCTTCCAATGGCAACAGGGCGACATCGGCTTTCGGTCCGCCAATCCCCAACTTTTCCCCGACGGCAAGTATGGACGTTTCGCTTTGAGGCCCCTCACCGATACGGATGGTACCGTCGATCGCCAGGCTTTTAAGCGCGTCGTGCATGGCTTCCACCGCCGCGCGGTCGGCGGCTTTTTCGTCGCCCCGCCCGATATACCGAGAGGTCGCCAGCGCCGCGGCTTCGGTAACACGGACCGCCTCCAGAGCCAGGATGCGGTCGGCAATGGATTCCTTGGACATAACCGTTTCCTTCCCGGTTTCCTTCCGGACGCGGGCCTAGTGGATAGAATCCAACATATGGTACCCATACGACGGCTTCCCAGGTTCATCCGGAAAGGCGCGCGATGCGCGGTGATGCTGGCGCATCACGAGCATCGGGCAACTCATACGGTGGGCCTGGGAAGCCGTCGTATGGGTACCATATGTTAGATTTTATCCACTAGAATGTCTCGATGCGTATCGTCCGCGGTGGCTCGGTCACCGCGTCCAGTTTTTCGATTTCGTCCAGCACCTTGATCATCTCCGCTTCCCGGGTCTTGTGCACCGTCATGACCACCGGCACTACCTCGTCAGGAGCGTGCCGACGCTGCAGAATGGCTTCCATGGATACATCGTGATCGCGGAGGATCGCGGCGACGTCGGCAAATACGCCCGGCCGGTCGAGGACCATGAGACGGATGTAATAGGCTCCCTTGTGGTGCTCCATGGGCGAGGTCGGTATTTTTTCCAGGGCCCGGGCGGGCACACCGAATGTGGATATTCCCTGACCGCGCGCGATGTCCACCAAGTCCGCCACCACCGCCGACGCGGTCGGCCCGCCGCCCGCGCCCCGGCCTTCCTGCATGATGGTATCGACGAAATCCCCATCGGCGACCACGGCGTTGAACACGCCCTCGACATAGGCGACGGGGGCCGAGAGCGGCACCATGCAGGGATGGACCCGTTGTTCCATCGTACCATTGGTCAACGTGGCAATACCCAGCAACTTGATGCGGTAG
>JAJFIG010000277.1 GCA_021775195.1 Rhodospirillales bacterium
GGCGGGCGCCGGCGGGGCCTCGGCCCCCTGATGCTGCCGGCCAGGGCCAACGCCATCCTGCCGCCCTTTTGCTACCGCTGCCCGGTCAACCAGGAGCCCGCCACCTGCGACATCGCCTGCCTGGAGACCAGCGAGGATATGCTTGAGCACACGACCAGCAAGGAGATCGCCGCCATCATCGCCGAGCCGATCCCGGTCGCCGGCGGCATGATCACCCCGCCGAAGGGGTGGCTGGGGCGGCTGAAGGCGATGGCGGAACGGTGGGGAGCGCTGCTGATCCTCGACGAGGCGCAGCTGGCGCCGGCCCGCACCGGCGAGGTCTGGAGCTTCCAGCACACCGACGTGGTTCCTGACATCGTCACCTTCTGCAAGGGCATGAGCGCCGGCATGGCGATCTGCGGCGCCGTCACCACCCCGGCCATCGCCGAGGAGGTCTCGGGCAACATGGGGCTGCCGTGGTCGGGCACCTACCCCGCCGACCCCCTGCCCGCCGCGGTGGCCCTGAAGAGCTTTCAGATCGTGCTCCGCGACAACTTGACCGAACGGTCCCGGGCCATGGGGCCGGCCCTGCGCCGCCGCCTCGACGGCCTCAAGGAGCGCTTCGACTGCATCGGCGACGTCCGTGGCGAGGGCCTTTACCAGATGCTCGACGTGGTCACCGACAAGGCGTCGAAAACCCCTGACTTCGCCATGGCCGAGCGCATCCGCTACAACGCCGCCCTGGAAGGGGCGATCTTCATCTGCGTCAAGAACTTCATCCGCGTCTGTCCGCCCCTGGTCATCACCGAGGCCGAACTGGACGACGCCATCGGGCGGCTGGAGACGGCGATCAGGCGTTCTGAAGAAGGCTATCCCCGGGGCATCGACTTCACCGCGTCGAGTTCCCTGGCGGCCTCGGATAAACGCCAACCCTCGTAATTCAGGAAGGGCCTCCATCATGACCGAAACCGGCAAGTACAAGCCCGCGACCCTGATGGCCCAGGGCCTCGGCTGGGTGGATGGGGGGACCGGGGCGGTGACGACGCCGGTGCATCCCTCGACCACCTTCGAGCACGGGTCCGATTTTACCTACCAGCGCTATGGCGGGCCCGGTCACGCCCAGCCCGAGGCGCTGCTGGCGGCGCTCGAGGGGGGCGCGGCGGCGCGCCTGTTCGCGTCGGGCATGGCGGCGGCGACGGCGGTATTCCTGGCCCTGGAGCCAGGTGATCACGTGATCGCGCCGGAGGTGATGTACTGGGCGCTGCGCAAATGGCTGGTGGAGTCGCCGGAACGCCGGGGGTTGGAGGTTTCTCTCGTCCCCAACGGCGACATGGACGCGTTGCGCGCCGCCCTCAGGCCGGGCAAGACCCGGATGGTCTGGGTGGAAACCCCGGCCAATCCGCTGTGGAGCATCACCGACATCGCCGAAACGGCGGCCGCCGCCCACGAGGCCGGGGCCCTGCTGGGTATCGATTCCACGGTACAGACTCCGGTGCTGACCCGGCCCCTGGAGCTAGGCGCCGATATCGTCATGCACTCGGCGTCCAAGTACCTCAACGGCCACAGCGATGTGCTCGGCGGGGCGCTGATAACGGCGCGCGACGACGACTTCTGGGCTCGTGTCGACATGGTGCGGCGGGAAAACGGTGCCGTGCTCGGCGCCTTCGAAGCCTGGCTGCTGCTCAGGGGCCTGCGCACCCTGGCGCTCCGGGTGCGGGCGGCGAGCGCCAACGCCCTGGCCATAGCCGAACACTTCCACGGCCATCCCAAGGTCGCGCAAGTGCTCTATCCGGGCCTGCCGACCCATCCCGGGCACGAGATCGCCGGGCGTCAGATGACCGGCGGCTTCGGCGGCATGCTGTCCCTGCGGGTCGCCGGGGGCGAGGACGCGGCAATACAGGTGGCGGCGGGCACGACGCTGTTCAAGCAAGCGACGTCGCTCGGCGGCGTCGAGAGTTTGATCGAACACCGTGCCGGCTCCGAAGGGCCGAGCAGCCCGACCCCGCGCGACTTGTTGCGCCTTTCGGTGGGCATCGAGGATGCCGGCGACCTTGTCTCGGATCTGGAAGCGGCCCTGGAAAATTGATGCATAGCATGCGTGTTTGATGCTTCGGGAAGGATCGATTTTCGCAATATTCGAGGCCGCCGGGGAGATCAGACGGCAAATATGCTTGTGATTACCGGAATAGAAAGGATACCCTGACACCACGCCAAATAAATCCCAAGGGAGGAAACAAATGCTTAAAAAGATTGGTTTAGCCGTATTGGCGATTGCCTTTATGGCTGGTACCGGAACCCCCGCCGCAGCGCAGGAAGACTCTTATATCCTGAAGCGCATCAAGGAGCGCGGCGTCATTAACATGGGGCATCGGGAAGCATCGATCCCGTTCTCGTACATCGGGCCCGACGGCAAGCCGATGGGCTATTCCATTGATCTTTGCATGCGGATCATCGCCCGGGTCAAAGACACGCTCAAGATGCCGAACCTGAAGGTCAAGCTTGTTCCAGTGACCTCGCAGACGCGCATTCCGTTGATGGCCAACGGGACCATCGATCTCGAATGCGGGTCCACGACCAACAACCTGACCCGTTCCAAACACGTCGATTACCTTGCCATTACCTTCATTACCGGCACCAAGCTGGGCAGCAAGAAGGGATCGGGCATCAAGGAAATCGAGGACATGGAGGGCAAGGTCATCGCGCTCTCGCTGGGAACCACCAACGAGAAAGCAATCAAGCGCGTGATGAAGGCCAAAGGCCTGAACATCAAGATCGTCAGCGTCAAGGACCATCCCCAAGCCTGGCTCGCCGTCGAGACCGGCCGCGTCGATGCCTACGCCACCGACGATGTGCTGCTCTATGGCCTGGCCAGCAAATCGAAGGATCCGAGCCAGTTCCAGGTGACCGGCCGGTTCCTGTCCTATGATCCGTACGGCATCATGATTCCACGCCACGATTCGACCTATCGTCTGATCGGCAACACGCTGCTGGCCGATCTGATGCGTTCGGGCGAGATGCACAAGATCTACGACAAGTGGTTCAATCCGGGCCCGACCAACATCCAGATGCCGCTGAGCGCTACCCTCAGGACAGCATTCGAAGTCCAGGCCCTACCCTACTAGGGACTACCCTTTCGGACCGGGAGGCGCGTTGCGCCTCCCGGCCGCAATCCTTGCACGTCACGCGGTGACGCGGCACCGGGCGGGGAGCGTTTATGCAGTATAACTGGAACTGGAGTGTCCTCTTCTGCACGGTCGAGGATATGGCCAGCGGGTGTACCCAGCCCTTTTTCTATTGGATCGTGTCGGGTCTCGGGTGGACGATCTCGGTGGCCGCGGCGGCCTGGGTGATCGCCTTCTCGCTGGGATCGGTTGTCGGTATCTGCCGGACCGTCAACATCCCCATCCTCCGCACCATCGCC
>JAJFIG010000278.1 GCA_021775195.1 Rhodospirillales bacterium
CCGCACGGTCCAGGGCCTCCAAATGCTCCGACACTCCCTCCTTGAGGCCGGCGGCGGCACCGGTATCGAGATAGGCGCGGAAGCCATCGGCATGATAAGTGATGGCATTGAGGTAATCGTCAACGCTTCGCGGGCGCCGCATGTAGGTCTGATGCACGGTGCGCAGATTGTCGATAAGGATCTTCAACAGCGCCTGCAGGAAAGGATCGACGCCACTCAGCTTCTGGTTCAGGAGATCCCGGGGCACCTTGATCAGGACGCTTTCTTCCAGCGCCACAGCGGCCGCCATGCGCCGGGACCCGTCAATCACCGCCATCTCGCCGAAGAGCCCGCCGGCACTAAGGGTCGCGAGTTGAACCCTTTCGCCCTCCACCGTCTTTGAGATGGCGATAGATCCCGACTCGACAATGTACATGGCGTCACCGGGGTCACCCTCGGCGAACACCGTCTCACCGCCGTCGTAAGTCATTTTTCGAATATCGCCACCGCTCGCGAACATGAACCCCCGCACGTTCCTTTCCTGAAATTCTAGCTTTTCGGCAGCGCGGCACACAAGCGCGCTATGGGGTTATCAGTCAGCCTCCGGCACGCCGTTACGCTTCAAGGTCCGCTTCTGGCGCCGCACCAGTGTTTGTTCGTCGAAAGTGTCAATAAGATCGTGGAAAACACGGTGCCAGTTGATCTCGGCCTTTAAGTGCAGGAACACGCTGCCCAGGCCGATGGCGGCCCGGTCCATGAGGACGAATTCCCGGGGCGGCGTGACGCCCCCCAACTGGCGCAGTTCCCGATGTACCTTCGCCGCCACCTCGGCCCCGTACATGGTCCCGGTGTCCTCCTGGATAGGCCGCTTCCGATCCTCCATAAGGGGCGCATAGACGAATCGCGCCCAATGATTGAGGACCTCGATGATTCGCCTGTCCAGTCTCCTGAAGCCCCAGGTTTCGTAGGCGTGCACCGCCAGTGCCTCGTCGTCATCCCGCAGCGCCCGGTAGAGATCAATGACGGCGCCGATGAAATCGGGCTTGAACACCCGTATGCAGCCGAAGTCGAGAAGATTGACGGTGTTGTCGGGACGGATGGTGTAGTTGCCCAGGTGCGGATCGCCGTGAATGACGCCAAAAAAATAAAAGGGCACGTACCAAGCCCGGAACATGTTGTAGGCGGCGGCGTTGCGGCGCTCCAGGTCTTGGTCGCGCAAGTTCAGAAGCGGCTCCCCTTCGAGCCAGGTCATGGTGAGCAGCCGGTCGGTACTAAGCTCGGGAAGGGTCTCGGGCACCTCGACCCCTTTTTCGCGCCGCAGCATGTCGGCGTATAGGCCCATGTTGCGGGCTTCGCGTTTGTAATCCAACTCCTCGCGCAGCCGGGCCGAGAGTTCGGCGTGGATTTCGCCTGGCTGGATGGCGGCGTCGTAGCGCTGATAGATGGCGAAGGCCAGTTTCAACTGCTGCAGGTCGGCCTCGACCGCCGAGCGCATATCCGGATACTGGAGCTTGCAGGCTAGGTTCCGGCCATCGGGTGCCACGGCCTTGTGGACCTGTCCCAGGGACGCCGCAGCGGCGGCCTTGTAGTCGAAGGCGTTGAAAAGACCGGGCCACTCCGCCCCCAGTTCGGCAACCATGCGCCGCTTGACGAACCCGCGCCCCATGGAGGGGGCATTAGTCTGAAGCTGGGCCAGCTCCGCGGTGTACTCCTTGGGCAGGACGTCAGGCACCGTGGACAGGATCTGCGCCACCTTCATCAACGGCCCCTTGAGGCCCCCGAGGGCCGCCGTCAGTTCCGCCGCGTGCTCCCCTCTGTCCAGGGGCAGGCCGAAAACCCGCCCGCCGGCGTAGCGCGCCGCCATGCCGCCGACCGCCGTGCCGACGCGGGCATAGCGCTTGACCCGTCCGGTCAGCGTGTCGCCGTCGCTTTCAGGTTTTCGAGCCATCGGGAATTGCCTGTCGTGGTCGCGGATGGCCTGGTTTGGTTGCTATGCCAATGCCTCCAGTTCGTCGATGAAACCGGAGATGACGTCGAGTCCCCGCTTCCAAAACACCGGGTCGCCGGCATCCAGGCCGAAGGGAGCCAGCAGTTCCCTATGACGCAGGGTCCCCCCGGCACGCAGCAGGTCGAAATACTTCGCCTGAAAACCGGGGTGGCCCTGGCGGTAAAGGTCATAGAGGGAATTCACCAGGCAGTCCCCGAAGGCATAAGCATAGACGTAGAAAGGCGTATGGATGAAATGCGGGATATAGGTCCAATAGGCTTGGTATTCCGCATCGAAACGGATCGCCGGACCGAGGCTTTCGTGCTGCACGTCCATCCAGATTTCCCCGAGGCGTTCAGCGCTCAGTTCGCCGTCCCGTCTTTCCCGGTGAACCAGGCGCTCGAAATTGTGGAATGCGATCTGGCGCACCACCGTGTTCAGCATGTCCTCCACCTTGCCGGCGAGCAGGACCCGGCGTCGCGCCGCATTGGTCTCGCCGTCGAGCATGGCGCGGAAAGTCAGCATCTCGCCGAACACAGAGGCGGTTTCCGCGGTCGTCAAAGGCGTGTCCGCCATCAGCGCCCCCTGCGGCGCCGCCAGAACCTGGTGCACCCCATGGCCCAATTCATGGGCCAGAGTCATCACGTCCCGTGCCTTGCCGTGAAAATTGAGCAGGATATAGGGGTGTGCCGAGGGCACCGTGGGGTGGGAAAAGGCCCCCGAATCCTTGCCCTCCCGGGGTGGAACGTCGATCCACCGGCCGTCGAAGAAGCGCTCGGCGATGGCCGCCATGTCGGGCGCGAATCCGCCAAAGGCCCTGAGCACGGTCGCCTTCGCCTCGTCCCAGGTATACTGACCCGCATCGTCATCGGGAAGGGGTGCGTTCCGGTCCCAGTAATCCAGCACCTCCTTGCCGAACCAGCGCGCCTTGAGGCCGTAGTAGCGGTGGCTGAGGTCCGGGTAGGCATCGCTGACCGACGAAACCAGCGCCTCGACCACCTCGTCTTCCACATGGTTGCTGAGATTGCGCTCCGAAACCGGCCGCGGGTACTTGCGCCACTGGTCCTCGATCTCCTTGTCCTTGGCCAGGGTGTTGGTGATCAGGGTGAACAAGCGGACATTATCGCCGAGAACGCGGCCCAGGACCTTGGCGGCCCGCCGGCGCACCGTGCCGTCCTTGTCGGAGAGCAGATTGAGCACACCGGACATGGTCAGGTCTTCGCCATCCATCGGGAACCGCAGCGCCGCAAAGGTTTCCTCGAAAAGGCGGATCCAGGCAGCACGGCCGCTCACCGACTTTTCATGCAACAGCCTTTCCAGGTCCTCGGAGAGCTGGTGCGTACGGAAAACCCTGATATCCCTGATCCACGGCCTGTAGCGGCCGGCTTCCGGGTCTTCCAGCTGCCGCTCCAGGATCTCGTCGTCGAGGCGGTTGAGCTCCAGGTTAAAGAACAAGGTGTGGGTGGAGATGGCCGTCACACGCTCCTGTACCATCTGATGGAAGCGTCCCCACGCCGGGTCGCCGATATCGGCAGCAAACAAAAGCTGGGCGTAGCTCATGGCCTTCTGAAGGATTTCGGTGATTGCTTCGTAGGCGGAGATGGCCTCCCCCAGGGCCCGGCCATCCAACTCGGCCAGACGTCCCTGGTAGCGTTCGCGGAAGTCCACCGAGTCTGAATTGGCCCGTTCCAAGTCGGATTCCAACTCCGGCGATTTCGGCCCCGGATAGAGGTCGTTCAGGTTCCACACGGGCAGTTCGGGTGGGTTTTCCCGGTCCGGAGCTCCGTCACTGTCATTCATTCCTGACTCCTTGGATATTCAGCCATATAAGGCTGGAATTACCCGGCGGCAATGTCAATGATATGGCTGGCGTTGCCTTGCGGAGGAACAGATGAACGACGGGACCTGGTCCAACCTGGTGGCCATGTTCTTCGTCCAGGCCGAACGTCTGGGCGACAAACCCTTTCTGTGGGCGAAACACGACGGCGTATACCGAGCCCTGACATGGCGAGAGGCCGCGGCCCGGGTCAGTGCCCTTACCCGCGGCCTCGAAACCCTTGGTGTCGGCCCCGGGGACCGCGTCGTCCTGGTTTCGGAGAACCGCCCGGAGTGGCTAATCGCCGACGTCGCCATCATGGCGACCGGCGCCATGACCGTTCCCGCCTACGCAACCAACACGGTGGACGATCATCTGCATATTCTCGAGGACAGTGGCGCCAAGGCCGCCATCGTTTCGACCCGGCGCTTGGCAGCCCGCTTGCTGCCCGCCGCCCACAAGGCACCGGCGCTGGGCACTATCGTCGCCATGGAGGCGCCGGACGCCGGCAGCCAGATCAGCGCCGACATCTTGACTTGGGACGAGGTGCTTGCCCGGGGCGAGTCCCGGCCCGATGACGTCGCGGCGAAGGCCCAAAACTGGCGCCGGGACACCGCCGCCTGTATCATCTACACCTCCGGCACCGGAGGCGCGCCCAAGGGCGTCGTACTGCATCACGGAGCAATCCTGCACAATTGCGCCGGCGCGACGGACGCCCTGGCGGAACTGGGTCTTGGCGACGAGGTGTTCCTCTGTTTCCTGCCCCTGTCCCATTCCTACGAGCACACGGCTGGCCAATTCTTCCCCATGGCCGTCGGCGCCCAGATCTATTATGCCGAGGGGGTGGAAACGCTGAGCGCCAACATGATCGAGGCGCGACCAACGGTGATGACTGCCGTGCCCCGTCTTTACGAGACCAT
>JAJFIG010000279.1 GCA_021775195.1 Rhodospirillales bacterium
TCTTTGCCGCCGTCATTTCCTTCGCCGTAAGCGTATCGCTGTCGGTCCGCGCCGACGAACCCGTCAGCTATCCCAACGTCTCCGGCGAGGTTGCCGTCGAACTGGAGAACGACTGGGCCTACGATTCCGATGATCCGACGGCCGAGTTCAATACCCTCTTCCTCAAAGCCGAACCGGCGCTCAGGCTTCAGATCACCGAGCCGATCTCGATCTTCGCCGGTTTGGTTTTCGAACCCGTGCAGGATGCCGCCAATCCCGGCGACGACCGCACCTTCGATGATGAAGGCCTCTACGTCGAGGTTCTGACCCTCAACTACGACACCGAGGACTTCTCAATCTTCGGCGGCAAGATCGGCGTCAACTTCGGCATTGCCTGGGATGCGACACCGGGCGTCTATGGCACCGACCTGCCCGAGGAATACGAGCTCACCGAACGCATCGGTATCGGCGGCAGCTTCACCTTCGGCGACGAATCCCTGGGCCGTCACACCGTTTCCGCGAGCACCTTCTTCATCGACACCTCGGGCCTGGCCGAGTCCGCCTTCACCCGCCGAACCAAGACCCGGGAGGGCGATGGCGGCGCCGGCAACACCGGCGACTTTTCGTCCTTCGGCGTCGCCCTGGACGGCGGCGAGTACAAGAATGCTCCGGGACTCCGCTATCATATCGCCTATGTCCACCAGGGCCGGGGCACCGGCAACACCGCCGACGAGGACAGCTTCGTTATTGGCGGCGAATGGGCTTTTCAGGCCACCGAGCAGATCGGCGTCACGCCGATCATCGAGTTCGTCTACATCGATGATGCCGAGGCTCTGGCCGACCAGGACCGCTTCTATCTGACCGGAGGTCTCGCTGTCACCTACGGCAACTGGAATGCCGCCCTGGCCTATACCCGCAAGGAGACCAACGTTCCCGCCGCCGCCGATGTCGACGAAGAACAGTTCCAGATTTCCGGCGGTTACGCCTTCGATTTCGGCCTCAGCCTCGACATCGGCTGGAAGAACAACCGCAACGCCGGCGTCGATACCGACACCTTCGGCGGACTTGCCGCCTACACCATCGAGTTCTAGGGCACTCCTCGACCCGCCAGGGCCGGCGGAGCATCGCTCCGGCCGTTGCTGTGGTCACCCGCCAGGACGCCGAGTGGGCGATTTCACTTGGCCGTCAGTACCGGCCGGCGCATTCGGGTCGTATATGGTTTCTCGAAAATAATGTCGACGGCAGCAGCTAGTTTCCACAGAAAAATTAAGGGCATTTTAACCGCCCTCGGGAATCATAGGGACGCACAAGAACATATGTAGGGAACCACAAGGATTTTGGTATCGGGGAGTGGTTAAGACTCGGTATTTGCCTTAGAAAACGACCCTGCGGCAAACACCGAATCCATCCGTTTCTCCAACGATATCGCCATGAATTGGCGCCCACTCTGGAAAAGTCCGGGGTGATTATTATTTTGGCTCGGACGCCGCGATTGGTTCCTTTGTTGCTTGGCCGCGCGCCATCAGCCCGGGAAGGGGCTTGATCAAGAATAAGGAAGAACCGAAATGTCGAAGCTCAAGGATTTCTCATTGCTCAAGAACATGCGGATCAGCCTTCAGGTCGGATTGATCGCCGTGCTGGCCCTCGCCGGCTTCGCCGCGATCGGCGGGATTTATTTCGTCAACACAACCCATCAGGCCGCCATCCAGGAAACCCAGTTGGCCGAGGCCCGGGGCGTTACCATCGTCGATTCGGTGCGCTACGGCTTTCTCAGTGCACGGCGTCATGAAAAGGATTTCCTGGCCCGCCTCGATAAGAAATACGCGGTCAAGCATCAGGCAACCATCGAAGAGGTGGTGCCCCATTTTGCCGAGTTGAAGGCCATCCATCAGGAACCGGAAGAACAGGAAATGATCGACCAGATGGAGGCGGGCCTCCTGGCCTACGCCGAGCAGTTCAACGAAGTGGTCGACATGAATGAACGAGGCGGCCTGACCCCAAAGGCCGGCCTGCGCGGCAAGGTGCGCGCCTCCGTGCATGCGGCGGAACAGAAACTCAAGGAGTTCAACGACCCCGAGATGATGGTGGTGATGCTGATGATGCGCCGCCACGAAAAGGACTTTCTGCTTCGCACCGATCCCAAGTACGTCGCCAAGATGGACGAGCGGATGGCCGAATTCGATGCCACCCTGGCTGGATCGATAGTCATTCCGGCGTCCGAGAAACCGGATATCGAAGCCTTGCTCGACACCTACCTGGCCGACTTCAAGGCCCTCTCCGCCCTGCGCCTCGAGGAAGTTGCCGACAAAAAAACTATGAGCAAGATCTTCGCTGACGTCGTTCCCAAGCTCGAATTCCTGAACAAGAAGGGTACCGACGATGCGGCGGCGGCGCTTGCGACCTACCATCAAAGCAAGGACGCCACCTTCCGCCTGATCATCACCGCCATGGTCGTCGTCGCGGCCATCGTCGCCGCCCTGTCGGCCCTGATCGGGCGGGGAGTCAGCGGTCCCATCGGCGCCATGACCGCCGCCATGGGCAACCTTGCCGAGGGTGATCTCGAGGTCCACATCCCGGCTCAGGGCCAGCGCAACGAGATTGGCCAGATGGCCGGCGCCGTCCAGGTGTTCAAGGAGAACGCCATTCGCGTGAAACAGATGGAGACCGAACAGGAGGAAATCAAGCGCCGGGCCGAGGAAGAAAAGCGCACCACAATGAACAAGATGGCCGACGACTTCGAGGCCAGCGTCGCCGGCGTCGTCAAGAGCGTTTCCGCCTCCGCCACCCAGATGGAATCCACCGCCCAGGCCATGTCGGCGACGGCGGAGGAGACCAGCCGCCAGTCCACGGCGGTGGCAGCGGCGTCCGAAGAAGCCTCCACCAACGTCCAGACCGTTGCCTCGGCGGCCGAGGAACTCTCCAGTTCCATCTCCGAGATCAGCCGCCAGGTGGCCCAGTCGTCCGAGATCGCCAGCAAGGCCGTGAAGGATGCCGAGAACACCAACGAGCAGATCCAGGGCCTGGCCGAAGCCGCCAACAAGATCGGCGAAGTGGTCGCGCTGATTACCGACATTGCGGATCAGACCAACCTGCTGGCCCTCAACGCCACCATCGAGGCGGCGCGGGCCGGTGATGCCGGCAAGGGCTTTGCCGTGGTGGCGTCGGAGGTCAAGAACCTGGCCAACCAGACGGCCAAGGCGACCGAGGAGATCGGCAACCAGATCGGTGACATCCAAGGCGCGACCCAGAACGCGGTCGGTGCCATCGAGGGCATCACCAAGACCATCACGGAGATCGACGAGATCGCCTCGGCCATCGCCGCCGCTGTCGAGGAGCAAGGTGCCGCGACCCAGGAGATCGCCCGCAACGTCGAGCAGGCGGCGGCCGGCACCCAGGAGGTTTCATCCAACATCGCCGGCGTCACCCAGGCCGCCAGCGAAACCGGCCAGGCCTCGGGCCAGGTTCAGGAGGCAGCCACCGAACTGTCGGGTCAGTCCGACAGCCTTCAGAAGGAAATCGATACCTTCATCGCTACCATCAAGGCCGCTTAACCACGGTCCCTGGGAGAACGGCCCGGGCGGCGGGATATCCCGTCACCCGGGCCGCTTTTTGTCTGATTTCCTATCCCCCGGGTCCCATGGGCGGCGGGCG
>JAJFIG010000280.1 GCA_021775195.1 Rhodospirillales bacterium
CCAATAACGGAATTGGTGCCGTTGCGAGGACAATGGTGAGAACGAAACGTCTCCAGTGAAACTGTCCGCTCAACCCGCAAAGGAGGGCAATGCCGCCGCCGCCGCCAAGCACCGAGTTCCCTGGCAGGTTCAAACACGCCGCCACGGTGAGATAACGGTGATCACGGAGAAAGGACCCAACCTTCCCGGCGACCCTACCCGTCACCTTGGCATTGGCCACCATGCCATTAATCGCGGCGCCCGGATCCTCAGCCGCATCGGATAGTCCCAGGCGGGCCATCCATCGCGAGGTCATCCGGTCTGGCAGAAACTCCGCCGCCGCATAGGCGAGGCACAACCCGCCGATGGTTGCCAAATACGCGGCAACAACCCCGTCACGCCCAAAAACCACCATCATCAGCAGCCCCAATTCGACGCCGGGGACAAAAGGCAAGGCGAGGAGCAGAAGATAAGCGATGCCGGATATCGCCAAGGCGGAGATTCCGATCTCGAAGCCCGGTGATGTCAGGACGTCCTGCAGTTCGTGAAACCCTTGATGGGATAACTGGTGTCCAAGAACCAACAGGAAGGCCCAAAAAACCAGAATGGACAGGCCGCGGACCCTTGGATTCGGCAGCATGGGCAAACTCAGGATGATCAGATAAATGAGGGTGCTGAGGAGAACAACCTGGGCCCCGAGTTGTGATACGGGCGATTCGAATATCTCGCGTATTCCGCCGATATATTTATGTGTCAGGTGGTGGGCGTAGGTGATAAGCACCGCCCAGGCGATGACGGTCAGCAGAATGCGCAAAGCAAGAAGCACACGTCCCTTGAGCCGAACTTGTGGCATTCCCCCCCCCCCTCGTTTTCGCTCGCCTCGGCACCAGTTCCGGGCCAGACCCGCACCTCGGCGGCATAAGCTCTGGATTCCGCGCTAACGCTAAATATGGGCACGTGCCCAGGAGTTTAAACCGTAGCGGTGCAGGCCGTCGCCGTTCTTGCGCAGCCAGGCGCGGGCCTCGTCGACGCCGTCGGTGAGGCGGGCCGGCGGCGAAATCTATCCGAAGCTTGCGGGCGAATTCATAAGGGTTGGCGTGATTGGCGCTGGGCTGTCCCGCTGATGGTCGCCAACAGCCCTAACCGGACAACAGGACGGGAGCGTGAAATTCGGGAACATTCGAACTTTGGTGACCCAGGATCTCCCTATGAACCTGAGATCGGCGGCAACCGCGTGTTATAATGATTTTCATTGGCACCGGCGGATCGAGTCCCGCCATGAGTAGGGAATAAGGCGAAGCAATGAAACTGCTGTCGGTCAACGTTTCCCGGCCACGCGAGATCAGCCACGACGGCAAGACCGTTCGAACCGGCATATTCAAGCAGCGGATCGAGGGCCGGGTGATGCTGCGGGAACTCAACATCGAGGGTGACGGGCAGGCCGACCTGGTCGGCCACGGTGGCATTTACAAGGCGGCTTACGTCTATTCGGTTGAGAACTATCGTTATTGGGAAAACGAGCTCGGCCGATCGGATTGCGCCTTTGGACAATTCGGCGAGAACTTTACCGTCGAAGGGATGCTCGACGACGACATCCACGTTGGCGACACCTTCCGTATCGGCGGGACGCTGGTCGAGGTCACGCAACCGCGCGTGCCGTGCTTCAAGCTCGGCATCAGAATGGGCATCCCGGGATTCGAGCACGTGCTGTTGTCGAGCAATCGTATGGGCTTTTATCTGCGCGTTCTCGAGGAAGGCGAGGTTGGCGCCGGCGACGCCATAGAACCGGTCGACGTCGACCCCGAGTGTATGAGCGTCGCCGAGGTCAACAACCTGCTCTACTTCGACCTCGGCAATCTCGAAGACGCGCGCAAGGCGCTGCGCATCAAAGCGCTGTCACCGGGTTGGCGCGGTTCATTCGAGAACCGTTTGGCCAAGGCGGAGATATCGGGCAAGACGGCCGAAGGTTTCCGCACCCTCATCGTCGACAGAATTGAACGCGAAAGCGAAAACATTTCCTCGTTCTATCTGCTCCCGGAGGACGGCAAGAAACTACCGCCATTCATGCCGGGCCAGTTCCTGCCGATGCGGCTGGACATCCCGGGCGAACCCAAACCCTTGAACCGCACCTATTCGCTGTCCGACCGCCCGGGCCGGGATTACTACCGGCTCACCATCAAGCGCGAGCCGCCGCCGAAGGACCGGCCCAATACGCCGCCCGGCCGGTCGTCCAATTACTTCCATGACCGTCTCAAGCCAGGAGCCAGGTTGCGTGTCAGGTCGCCGCGCGGAAAGTTCTATCTCGATCCCAAGGGCGCATCGCCGGTGGCGCTGGTCAGCGCCGGCGTCGGCCTGACGCCGATGATCAGCATGCTCAACGCCATCGTCGAGACCGGTGCCGAACGTCCCGTGTGGTTCGTCCATGGCGCCCGCAACGGCGCCGAGCACGCCATGGGCGCACATGTCCGCCGTCTCGCCAATGAAAATGACTTCGTGCACAGCTATATTCGGTACAGCCGCCCGGCGCCTGAGGAAATGGAGGGCCGGGACTACGACAGCGAAGGCCATGTCGACGCGGCGCTGCTCGAACGATTGCTGCCCGAGGAAGGCGTCGACTACTACCTCTGCGGCCCGACGCCTTTCCTGAAATCGGTTTTCATCGGCTTGCTTGCCGGGGGTGTGGCGGAAGAGCGCATTCATTTCGAGTTTTTTGGGCCGGCATCGTCGCTGCGTGAAGGCGATGACGCGGGTGTCTCCGGCGGCGACTGCGTCGATTGTTCGACGGAGATCGAGGTGACGTTCAAGCGCTCGGGCGTCACCGGCAATTGGAACCCGTCTTTCGGAACCCTCCTCGACATGGCGGAAAAACTGGGCCTCAGTCCGGCCTACAGTTGCCGTTCCGGCATTTGCCAGACCTGCATCTGTTCGATCGAGGACGGCGAGGTCGAATACGTCGAGGAACCCCTCGACCTGCCGGACGACGATGCGGTGCTGATCTGCTGCTCCAAACCGAAGACCGACGTCGTGATCGACGTCTGAACCCCTCATGCTGACTTCAAGTCATCGCGTCACGCTCGACGCCGGCGCTGGCTGACCCAGTCAGCGCAGTGGCGACAACGCCCATTATGGGCACGTGCCCCGGGGTTTCAGCCGTAGCGGTGCAGGCCCTCGCCGTTCTTGCGCAACCAGGCGCGGGCGTCGTCGGCGGCGTCGGTGAGGCTCGCCACGGTGGACCAGAAACGGGGGCCGTGACCGCGGTACGCCAGGTGGGCGACCTCGTGGGCGACGACGTAGTCGAGCACCGGCTCGGTTGCCATCACAAGGCGCCAGCAGAACGAAAGATCGCCGTTGGCCGAGCACGATCCCCAGCGCGAGCGGGTGTCGCGGAGGACGATGCGCCCGGGCTGGCGCTCCAGGCTCGCCGCCTTGGCCGCGACCCGGGGGGCGATCTCGCTCCGGGCTTGGCGGCGGAGCCAGTCGGTGAGGCGGCGTGGGAGGTGTTCGGGGCGCCCGGTGACATTGATCTCGCCGTCCTCGCGCCAGGCGACGCCCCGGGCATCGGGGCGGTGGCGAACCCGGTGGACGACGCCGAGATAAGGCACCATTGCGCCGTCGGCGAAGGGCATCCTGGGGGGCAGGGCGTCGAGGCCGCGGAGGATCCACGACGCCTTGCTTCGCGCCAGGCCGAGCCCGTCAGCAAGCGGCGTGCGCCAGGGCAGGGTCAACAGCGCGCCGTCGTTGGCGGTGTCGATGCGCAGGATGATGTTGCGGGCGCGGCGATGGCGGCGCACGCGCAAGGGAACGGCGCGGCCGCCAATGTCGAGATTGATCTGCTGGTCGGCGGAACCGTCGATCACGGACACGCCCGGCCGGTCAGGCCGCCTCGGGCAGCATATAGCCGGTGGCGGTCAACTGGTCGAACAGGGCCGCCGCCTTGGCCGCATCGAGTTTGACCAGGGGCGGGCGGACCGTGCGCCAGGCCTCGTCGCCGGTATGGTGGGCCATGATCTCCTTGAGCGCGGCGCTCAGGGGGTACTGGGAGATGACGTTGCGCACGGACACGAGGCGCTGGTGGGCATCGTCGGCACCACCGTCCTGCCAGCCGGCATAGACCTCGGCGGCGAGGCTGCAGGCGACATTGGCGACGGCGGTGATGCAGCCGGCGCCACCGGCCTTGAGCAGGGGCAGAAGTAGGTCGTCCCACCCCGAGAGGACGGCGAAACCGGGGAAGGCGCGGGCCATGTTGATCATGTTGTCGAGGTCGCCGGAGCTGTCCTTCATGCCAACAACGGTGTCGGGGTAGCTCTGGCGCAGGCGCGCGATCAGGGCCTCGCTGATGGGCGTCGCCGACATCTGGGGGAAGTGATAGAGGTAGATGCGCAGGCGCGCATCGCCGACCCGCTCGATGACCTCGGCATAGGAGGCGAACAGGCCGTCGTCGCTGACGTTCTTGTAGTAGAACGGCGGCAGCATCAGGACCCCGCCAACACCCAGTTCGACGGCGCGCCGGGTCAGGGCGACGGAATCGCTCAGGGCGCAGCACCCGGTGCCGGGCATGAGGACGCCGGCCGGAATTCCGGCCTCGACCAGGTTCTCGATGATGGCGATGCGCTCGTCGACGGAGAACGAATTGGCCTCGCCGGTAGTACCGAGCACGGCCAATCCGTCGCAACCGTTGTTCAGCAGCCAGCGGCTGTGCCTGGCCATCAATCCGTGGTCGGGAGCAAGGTCCGCCGTCAGCGGCGTCAGCGCGGCGGCGAAGACGCCCTTGAGGATGGGAGGAATGTCGGACACGGCTGTTTCTCCTTTTTCGGTTGCCGGGTTATTCCGGCCAGATGACGACATGGTCCTCGAGGTCGCCGGCCAGGGCCTCGGGCACGGCGCGTCCGCGCACCGAGATTCCCGCCTTGTGCACGGTCTCCGGATCACCGGATACCAAGGGGTGCCACCACGGCAGGTCCCTGCCCTCGTCGAGAAGGCGGTAGGCGCAGGTGGACGGCAGCCAGCGATACTGACCGACGGCCTTCGCCGTCAGCTTGATGCAGTCGGGCACGAAGCGCTTTCGATTGACATAATCGGTACACCGGCAGGTGTCCAGATTCAAGAGCCGGCAGGCGATGTCGGTGTGGCGGATTTCGCCGCTGTCGTCGTCCTCGAGTTTTTCCAGGCAGCACTTGGCGCACCCGTCACAGAGGGATTCCCATTCCCCGTGGGTCATCTCGGCCAATGCCTTGCGGCGCCAGAAAGGCTCGTCAGGCATCGGTTTCACCGTCGATCAGATGAATGAAGGAACCCATCACCGAGCCCGTCACCAGGCCCGCAGGACCAAGGTCCCGCCCGGCGGCGTCGGCGCAGTGGAAGAGCGGCACGGCGGGGCCCTCGTCGAGGGTGCGGGCGAAATGGAACTGGTGGCCCCGGAAGGGCGTTCCCGTCCGGCCCAAGGGGCCGTCGCCGCTCACCGCGACGCGGCGGTAGCCGAGGCAGAGGGCGGGATCGGCGAAGGACGTTTCCAGGGGCAGGAGGCCGGCCATGGCATGGCGTTCACCGTCACCGTCGACGAGGCCGCGGCCTAGGACCATGTAGCCGCCGCACTCGCCAAAGACGGCGGCGTTCCTTTCGGCGGCGGCCCTGAGCCCGTCGAGGAACCGGCCACTGGCGGAAATCCGCCCGGCGTGCAGTTCGGGATAGCCGCCGGGCAGATAGACGGCATCGGCGTCCCCGGGCGGTGCCTCGTCGGCAAGGGGCGAAAAGAACCGGACCTCGGCGCCGGCATGGCGCCAGCCGTCGACGGCCAGCGGGTAGTGGAAGGCGAAGGCCTCGTCGGCGGCAACGGCGATGCGCTGGCCGAGGGGCGGCAGGGGAACCGAGGTTTCCACGGCGTCCCCGATGGCGGCGGCGGGAGCGGCGAGGCGGCACAGGGCATCGACATCGGCGTGGGCGCTGACAAGGTCGGCGGCGCGCTCCAGGAGGACCTCGAGATCGGGATGTTCACCGGCCTGGACCAGACCCAAATGCCGTTCCGGCAGGACCACGCCGGGGCTGTTGGGCAGGCAGCCGAGAACCGGCACATCGGGAACCGCCCGGGCCACGGCCTGGCGCAACACGTCGGCGTGGGCGTCGCCGCCGACGCGGTTGAAGACGACGGCGGCAATTCGGACATCGGGACGGTGGGTGGCGAATCCGCGGACCACGGCGGCGGCGGACGCCGCCTGGGCCCAGACATCGACGACGAGGACCACCGGCCATCCGGTGATCGCCGCCAGGTCCGCCGTCGATCCCGCGTCCGCGGTGGCGCCGTCGAACAACCCCATGACCCCCTCGCAGACGACCAGCCCGGCCCCTTGGGCGAGGCGGGCGGCGGCGGCGGCCAGGGTGGCGGGGCGCATGCCCCAGGGATCGAGGTTGAAACCGGGGCGGCCGCTGGCGGCGGCGTGAAAGGCGGTGTCGATGTAGTCTGGACCGGCCTTGGCCGATGCCACCGGCGTGCCGGACCGGGCCAGGCACCTCAGCAGCCCAAGGGTAAAGGTGGTCTTGCCACAACCCGAGGCGGGGGCGCCGACGATGAGACCGGGAACGGCCGTCCGCTTCGAGGAGATCACAGGAATTCGCGGATCTTCTTGGCCATGGTCTCGGCGTCGGTTTCGTGGGTGAAATGAGCGCGGAATTCGCCATCGGGTCCCATCAGGTAGACAATGGACGTGTGATCGACGAGATAATCTTCCGTATCCGCGCCGTCCTCGCGGGCCTTGGCGAAATACACCCGGTAGACCTTGGCCGCCGCTTTCACCTGCTCGGCGGTGCCGGTCAGGCCGACCATTCTGGGATGAAAATGGCCGACGTACATGTTCAGGTGTTCGGGCGTATCCCGTTCGGGGTCGACGGTGATGAATATGGGATCGACGTCGTCGGCGTCGGAGCCGAGGAGATTGAGGGCGTCGGCCATGATGGTCAGCGACGTCGGGCACACGTCGGGGCAGAAGGTATAGCCGAAATAGATCAGCATCTGGCGGCCGCGGAAATCGGCTTCGGTGAGGTTCTTTCCTTTGTGATCGACGAGGCTGAACGGGCCGCCGATCCTGGCAGCCTTGGACGCCGGCGAGACGTCCAGCGGTGCCGTATAGTGGCGCCACGCCATGGCGGCGACGCCGGCGATCACGAGAATTCCGATAAGGACGGCAATCCGGCTCGGGGGTTTCTTCCTACGCGGTCTTTTCACGGGCAATATCCTCAGGCGACCAATCGCCAAGCCATATATGTTAGTGCCAGGGCGTTGATCATCAAGAGGCCAGGAGCCAGGCGCGCCGTCAAGCCCTGCCAGCGGAGCCCGGCGACATGACCGGCCAGCCCGACCGCTACCAGGGCCGGAACCGTGCCCAGGGCGAAGGCCGCCATGCCGAGGCCGGCGGCCAGCACACCGCCGCTGGCGGCGGCGGCAACGGCGCCGTAAAGCAGCCCGCAGGGGAGAAACCCGAGGGCGAGGCCGAGGGCGTAGCCCCGCCATCCCACCGGGCGGTCGAAAAGCGGCCGAATGAACCGGCCGACGTGGCGCGACCACCAGCTTTCGCCGCCCCGCCCCAGCCACGGCAACAGGACCCCGAGACGGCGGACGGCATAGCCAAGGAAAAACAGCGCCGCCAGGCCCAACAAGGCCGCCGACCCCCATTTGAACCCGGTGACCTGGGTGACGCCGCCGGCAAGGACGGCGGCAACCACGCCCAATCCGACGTAGGTGGTCATCCGGCCCAGGTGATAGGTGGCCAGGGCGGCACCACCGAGGCGGTGAATCTCGCGCATTCCCGGGGCCGGACGGGCTTCGAGCCGGGCGACGCATTGGGCGAGCACGAAGGGCCCGCACATGCCGGCGCAGTGACTGACCCCGCCGACCAGCCCGGCCACGGCGAGACTGGCCATGAGCCCGGCGTTGTCGACGACGGCCACCCGGCAATAGGCAAGACCGGATGCCAGCAGGCTGAAAAGATAAACGTCCTGGTCCACGTGGATTTCCAGAAACGGGGTTTTTTTCAGATTATTCGGCGGCTTCGGTGCGACCCGACGGCAGCAGCGCGGCGCGGGCCTCGAGGGTCTCGGCTTCCTCGACGCGGTCGAGCACGCGCAACAGCGAGGCATAGTTCTTGAGGCCCATGGTCAGGCTGTAATGGCCCGGATCGAAGACCTTTTCCTTGATGTCCAGCGCCCGGCGCAGCAACGGCTCGGCGGCCTCGAAATTGCCCTGCTTCTTGTGCAGAAGGGCAAGATTGTTGAGGTCGGTGGCGACGCCCGGGTGGTCGGGGCCGAGGACCTTCTCGTCGATGGCCAGGGCGCGCTCGTACAAGGGCTGGGCGGCTTCGTAATTGGCCTGGGAATAGTGCAGAAGCGCCAGGTTGTTGAGGGCGGTCGCCAGATCGGGGTGATCCTCGCCGAGGGACCGCTCCAGAATGGTCAAGGCCTGGCCAAAGGAATCGGTGGCGGCGGTGTGATCGCCGACGTGGTAGGCGGCGGTGCCGTGCTTGTTGAGATATTCGGCAATCGGGGCGCCGGCGTCCCGGGGCAGGGCATCGAGGGCCAGGGTGTAGCACCGCAGCGCCTCGCCATAGGCCATCTGGGCCATGTGCAGGTCACCGGCGACCACTTTGACGGCGGCGGCGGCCGACAGGTGCTTGTCGGCACGTTCCTTGAGCTCGCGGCCGGCGACGGTATCGCTGTCGCCGATCTCGGTCAGAATCTCCAGGGTTTGGCCGAAATTGCCCGCCTCAAGGGATTCCCGCGCCTCGTCAACCTTGCCGGCATTGGCGGGATCGACCAGATCCAGATGGCGCAGGCTTTCCTGCAACTCGGCGTACTGGCGGCCGAAGTCCTCGAGCTGGACATCCAGTTCCTTGCCACCGACGCCGCGCTTTTCGAGAATCGCCCGGAAACTCCGCAGCGCCGGCTTCTCGGCCGGGACCGTTTCCTGGGGCGGCGGGAGCACGGGATCGGCGCGCACAGGGGCTTCCGTCGCCCTCCGGGGCCGGCTCAGCCAAGCCCCGACGATGGTGCCCAGAAGGGCCGCGCACCCGGCGACGAGGGCTATTTTCAGCCATTCTTCGCCCACCAGTTGGTTGATCCACGCTTCCACAATGACGCCTCTTATTGCCTGGGACGCCGAGCGTCCCGGGGGTCGCCATCATCGCATGACCGGCCCCAACGGGCAACAGCGCCCTCCCGGCACGGTTGACGGATCGCCCCCCGCCCTTACATTCTCGGGCCATGTTCACCTTCGGCCTTACCGGCAGCGGACCGGGATTCGACCCCTTGATCCTGCTGCTGATCGCCGTCGCCCTGGAGGCCTACGTCGGCGAGGCCCGCTTCCTGTTCAAGGTCGTGCCCCATCCGGTACGGATCATCAGCGACCTGACCGGGACCCTGGACCGCAAGCTCAACCGGGAACATCGAAGCGAATTGGACCGGGCCATCCGCGGCACCCTGGTGGTCCTGATCGTGGCCACCGGCGCCGCGGCGGCGGGATTGGGAATCGCCTGGGTGAGCCAGAACATTCCCTTTCTGTGGGCCATTGAGCTGTTGCTCCTGATGGCGCTGATCTCTCACCGGGCACCCTACGACCGGGTCCGCGTGGTCGCCAAGGTGCTGGCGGACGACGGGCTCGAGCCGGCGCGTGCGGCGGTGTCCGGCCTGGTCCGGCGCGATCCCGGCGGCCTCGACGAATACGGCGTTGCCCGGGCGGCCATCGAGGCCACGGCGACGGATTTCGCCAAGGGCGCGGTGGCGCCGGTGTTCTGGTACGTGCTGTTCGGGTTTCCGGGGCTCCTGGTCTACACCGCGGTCAGGACCATGGACGACCTGATCGGCCACCGGACGCCGGGATACCGGGCTTTCGGGTTCACCGCGGCACGTCTCGACGACGCCCTGACCCTGATCCCGGCGCGCCTCGCCGGGCTGTTCGTGATCGCGGCGGCGGTATTCGTTCCCAAGGCGCACCCGGGCCGGGCGCTGGCGGCGATGCTCAGGGACGCGGGCAAGCATCCCTCGCTCAACGCCGGCTGGCCCCAAAGCGCCATGGCCGGGGCCCTCGACCTGGCCCTCGCCGGTCCCCGGCGCTACGCCCGGAAGACGGTCAACCAGCCCTGGATCGGCACCGGCAGTGCCCGGGCAACGCCGCTCGACATCGGCCGGGCCCTCTACCTCTACGCCGTCGCCTGTCTGATCAACGTCATGTGGGTGGCGGCCATCGCCATCATCCGCTTCAGCCTGCCGGGGTGACACTGCTTCCCCTCGAACCCTATATTTGATTCAGGACAGGAAGGGGACGATCATGGATCTCACGACGACGGACGGCGCGGCACTGGAAAAGAGCGAAGGACAGGCGAAGGAACGCTATGGGGACCTGAACCGGCGCAACCTGCAACTGGATATGACCCGGGGCAAGCCGTCGCCGGAGCAGCTGGACCTGAGCGAGGAGATCCTGACCGCCGTCGGTCCCGGCGAATGGCGGGGAGAGGACGGCACCGATTACCGCAACTACGGCATCGTCGCCGGCATCCCGGAGGCCAAGGCCTTCTTCGCCGCGTACATGGACGTAACCCCCGAGGAGATCATCGTCGGCGGCAACAGCAGCCTGACCATGATGTACGACGCCATGGCGGGGGCGGTGCTGTTCGGGCTCCCGGGAGGCGACGGGCCGTGGCGCGAGCAGACCGGGGTCAAGGTCCTGTGCCCGGTTCCCGGGTACGACCGCCACTTCGCCGTCTGCGAACGGCTGGGGATCGAGATGATCCCGGTGGAGATGACCGACGACGGGCCGGACATGGACGCCGTCGAATCCCTGGTCGCCAATGATCCCGGCATCAAGGGCATCTGGTGCGTGCCCAAGTATTCCAACCCCACCGGCATCGTCTATTCGGACGGGGTGACCGAACGGCTGGCGGCGATGGAGACGGCGGCGGCGGATTTCCGCATCTTCTGGGACAACGCCTACGCCGTCCACCATCTGGGTTCCGGGCCGGCGCGGGTGATGAACGCCCTCGCCACCTGCAAGGCCGCCGGCAATCCGGACCGGGCATTGATGTTCGGGTCGACCTCGAAGATGACCCTGGCGGGCGCCGGCGTCGCCATGATGGCGGCGTCAAGCACCAACATCGCCGACGCAACCAAGAAAATCTCCTTCGCCACCATCGGCCCGGACAAGATCAACCAGCTCCGCCATGTCCGCTTCTTCGGCGACCAGGACGGAATACTGGCGCACATGGCCAAGCAGGCGGCCCTGATCGCGCCCAAGTTCGCGGCCGTCGAGGCGGCCCTGGAGAAAAACCTGGCGGGCAAGGGCATCGCCACCTGGACCAGCCCCGAGGGCGGATACTTCGTCAGCGTCGACGTGGTCGATGGCTGCGCCGCCGAGATCGTGCGCCTTGCCGACGAGGCGGGGGTCAAGCTGACGCCGGCGGGTGCCACCTATCCCTACGGCCGGGATCCCAGGGACCGCAACATCCGCCTCGCCCCGACCATGCCCTCGGTGGAGGAAATCGAGCAGGCGATGGAGGTATTCTGCGCCTGCGTCGAGCTGGCCTGCGTGCGCAAGCTCAAGGAGTCTGCTGCCTAGGAGCTCAACGTTCCCGCGCCAAGGCCAGCAGGCGATCTAGATCCAGGTGCCGCTCCAGGTGCCCGGCGAGGGCATCCAGGGTCTCGTCGATCCGTGCCTCGAAGGGGGCGCCGGGAGCGCGGTCCCCGTGGATGCGGTTGAGGAAAGCGTGGCGAAAGCCGTCGCCGGCGAAGAGGCCGTGCAGGTAGCTGCCCATGATCCGCCCCGACGGCGAACAGGCGCCTTCGTTCCGGTCGCCGTCGAGAACCAGCCACGGGCGGGCGCGGTCGGGGCCGTCGGAGGTTCCCATGTGGATCTCGTAACCCGCCACCGCTTCTCCGCTGGCGGCCTCGACGCCGCTGACCTGGCGCAGGGCCTTTTCGTTTCCGATTACCGTTTCGACGTCGAGCAGCCCGAGCCCGGGAGCCAACGCCGGCGGCCCCTCGATTCCCTCGGGGTCGCGCACCTGACGGCCCACCATCTGATAGCCGCCGCAGAGCCCTACCACCCGGCCGCCGCGGCGAACATGGGCGGCGATGTCGACGTCCCAGCCCTGGCCCCGCAGGAAGCCGAGGTCGGCAAGGGTGGCCTTGGTGCCGGGCAGCAGGACCACGTCGGCGTCGCCGGGCAGGGGGTACCCGGGCGCGATCACGCGGACGGCGACGTCGGCCTCGGCGGCGAGGGGGTCGAGGTCGTCGAAATTGGCGATGTGGGGCAGGCGCGGCACGGCGACGGTGACGGTGGCATTCCCCGGTGCCGGATAGCGGGCCGGATCGTCGAGGGCGACGGCGTCCTCGCTGGGCAGCAGGCCGGCAGGCGGGAAAAAGGGAACGACGCCGAAGCAGGGCAGCCCGGTGCGGGTTTCCATGATCTCGAGCGCATCGCCGAAACGCTCAAGGTCGCCGCGGAACTTGTTGATGATGATGCCCCGGGTCAGGGCCAACTCGGCGGGTTCGAGCAGGGCATGGGTGCCGACGATGCTGGCGATGACGCCGCCGCGGTCGATGTCGCCGACGACGACCACGGGAACCCGGGCGGCCAGCGCGAACC
>JAJFIG010000029.1 GCA_021775195.1 Rhodospirillales bacterium
GCGCCCGGTGCCGGTGCGCCGCCGTTCCTGGGTCGGGCGCATCCTTGCCCGCGTCCTCTGTCGGGGCAGGCGGGGATAGCGGCCGCGACAGACAAAATGGAGCGCGGCAGACGACGCCGCCCATCCCGGAACACAAAGAGACAAACGAAACGGCGGCCATGGGCCGCCGTTTCCTCTCCCTATTAAACCCGCCTTTTTCAGGTATCGAGTTTCCGCCGCCTCATGAACCCGAGTCCGGCAAGGCCGAAGGCGAAGAGGGTGAGGGGGCCGGGTTCGGGGACCGGTTTGGCGGCAAGGATTTCCAAGGCGTAATCCTCGACCTCGCCATCGGACGCCAAGCCGGCCGGCGCCAGGCCGCCCTGGGTGCTGAGCCTGAAGCGCGCAAATGTCAGACTTGCCGGCACGGCCGTTATCGGCACGGTGAAGATGAGAGGATTGGGCCCGGCGGCGAGTGCCACATCGGCGAAGATCTTCTCTGCGGCATCGGCCCAGTCGCCATCGTCGTTGAAATCAATCCAGGCACTGAGGAGGCCGCCCGGGGTCGAAGCCGTTACGGTGACGTTGGTGGAACCGCCGACCGTCGGCACCGACACGAATACGATGCCGTCCTCGTCGTCGCTCACATTGAGGTCATCTCCGGTTGCCAGGGCGGTGGGTTGACCATCCGGCTCGCCATCCACGCTTGCCCCCAGGAAGAGCCCGCCCGACAGGGCATGACGCGCACCATCATTGGCGAGCAGCGTCGGGTATTCCCCGGCGGTGGCAAAGGTGGGGTCGGGCGCGTCGCCATAGTCCAGTAGGGGGTCCCGATCCGGAGTCGCCTGCCCGAGCGCGTTGCTCCAGGTCAGCGATATGCCGATGATCGAGCAGGCGGCCATCATCAGGCCGCCCTTGATTCTCGCCTTTAGTGCCTGCATTGAATTCTCCCCATTCGGCTGCCTAGGACCTGGCATGCAAAAACCATGCCTAGAATAGGGTTTTTCGGTGTTACAGAAACTTGGCGGATAGATTGGAATCGGTCCAATTCATAATTGTAAAGAATCCCGACACTTTTTCGGCCGCTTTTGCCGCTGCGTGGCCGGGGTGAATGTGAATTGGTATTATCCGGCAATGGGTTATGCCTGTTAACGGCATCGGTGGCGGGGTGTAAAGGATTCCGACACCTAAAACCCGGAATTGCATAATATCGTATGCGATCAGGTTTTTACCCATGCCTTTCAAGCCGTTACCGGGTGCCTGGCCGGGGACGAATGTGTAAGGAATCCCGACACTTGGCGTGAGAATCGGTATCGGTGGCGGACTGCGCCAGCCGAACCGCCCGTCCCCGTCACGACGTTGACAGGCGGCGGGGGCTTATGACTAAATCTTTCCACACTCCGAAGTTTGCCCGTCCCACGAACCCCGCGCCCCCGCCTTGAGCGGGGTTTTGTTTTGCCTATGGGGCGCCGGGCGGGAAGGTCTCCTCCCGGGGGCGGGCCTCCGCATTCCGCCACGGGTACAGCCTTCATGACAAAACGACCGAAACTTCCGCCCCGGCAACGGCGCTTCATCGAGGAATACCTGATCGACCTCAACGGTGCCCAGGCGGCCATCCGTGCCGGATATGGGGCGACGTGGGCGCGCCAGCAGGCGGTCCAGCTTCTGGCCAAGCCGCCGATCAGGCGCGCCGTGAAGCGGGCCCAGGAGGAACGCTCCCAGCGCACCCGGATCCGTCAGGACCGGGTGCTCGAGGAACTGGCCCGCATCGCCTTCGCCGACATGGCGGAATTCGCCGAGTGGTCGTCGGACGGCGTCACCCTGAAACCCAGCGGGACCCTGTCGGGGGAACAGACCCGGGCGGTGGCGGTACTGTCGACATCGAAGGGCAGCGGCGGAACGGTCAGGATCAGGCTCCACGACAAGCGAAGCGCCCTGGCGGACCTGGGGCGTCACCTCGGCATGTTCCCGACCCGGCACGAACACACGGGGAAAGACGGCAAACCCATTGCGATAGAGGACGTCGCCACTCTCGATGACCTTGAGCGAGCTCACCGAATTGCAGCGATACTTGAGCGGGCGCGAGCGCGCCGAGATGGACAAGCTGCTGACGAAGGGGACGCCGGCATGGGAACCGCTGACGGGGAGTCCACAGACTGAGGCCTATCACAGCCCCGCCGATTTCCTTTTCTACGGCGGTTCGGCGGGAGGCGGCAAGACCGACCTGCTGGTCGGCCTGGCGCTGACACGACACCGGCAGTCCGTCATCTTTCGCCGCGAATACGGCCAGCTTCAGGCCATCATCCATCGGGTGCAAAATATTCTTAGTGGCCGCGTCGGTTACAACGGCCAGGAAAAAATCTGGCGCCTCAAAGATGACAGGCACCTGCGTTTCGGCGCCTGCCAGCACTTGGGCGACGAAGAGCGGTTCCAGGGCCAGCCCCACGACCTGGTAGGCTTTGACGAAATCACCCATTTCCTCGAGGCGCAATTCCGCTTTCTGGTCGGCTGGAACCGCACCGACGTCACCGGCCAGCGCTGCCGGGTGGTGGCGACCGGCAACCCGCCCCGCGATGCGGAAGGCGAATGGGTAATCAAGTTCTGGGCCCCCTGGCTGGATCCGGACCACACGAAACCGGCACTACCCGGCGAACTGCGCTGGTTCACCACGGGCCCGGAAGGTGAGGACGTTGAACTGGAGAGCGGCGAGCCCTTCGAACAGAACGGCGAGACGATCGTTCCGAAGTCGCGGACGTTCATCCCGTCCAGCGTCGAGGACAACCCGTTCCTGATGCAGACCGGCTACAAGGCGATGCTGCAGGCGTTGCCGGAGCCGCTCCGCTCGCAGATGCTCAAGGGCGACTTCGCCGCCGGCAAGGATGACGACCCCTGGCAGGTAATCCCCACCGAATGGGTCAAGCTGGCGCAAGAGCGCTGGACGGACCGCAGACCCGATGGCGCGGAAATGACGGCGCTAGGCGTCGACGTCGCCAGGGGCGGCGCCGACAAGACGGTGTTGAGCCCGCGTTACGGTCATTGGTTCGCCGAACAGAAGGTGCAGCCGGGGACCGCGACACCCGACGGGCCGGTTGCCGCGTCCTTCGTCATGAGCGCCCTTCGTGACGGCGCCCCGGTACAGGTCGACGTGATCGGGGTCGGCGGTTCGGTCTACGACCACCTCAAGGGCAACGGCATCGACTGCCACGCCATGAACGGGTCCGAAAAAAGCGAACAGCGGGACCGCAGCGGACAACTGACCTTCGCCAACAGGCGCGCCGAATGGTGGTGGGCCATGCGCGAGGATCTTGACCCGGACTACGGGTCAGGGCTGGCGTTGCCACCCGATAGAAATCTACTAGTAGATTTATGCGCACCGCGCTGGAAGTTGACGACGCGCGGCGTGCAGGTGGAGTCGAAGGAGGACATCGTCAAGCGCATCGGGCGCTCCCCGGACCGTGGGGATGCCGCGGTGCTGGCCCTGCCGACGTTCGCCAAGAAGAAGGCGCGGGGCCGGGGTGTGACTCATGCGCTTGGTGGGTACAACCCGCACCGGTGGTAATGGAGCGACACGGATGAACACGGATGAACG